>DATFZA010000494.1:0-14509 GCA_035314765.1 Bryobacteraceae bacterium | reverse complement strand
GCCAAATTTCGGCTCCTGCCAAAAAGACCAGCGCAAGCGTCCGCCGCGCCAGCGGACTTAGTTCAGATCAAACGGCATTCTGGTAAGCGGCAAGCCAGATGGCGGTAGCAGGCCCAAAGGGCTACGCGACAAATCCACCTCTCGGCGGGCCGGCCTTGTTCACCAGCCTCGCTGCGGTTTCATGGAGGGCTGACCGGCACGAGGGCGATCAAGCGCCGCTCCTCGATAGTTCCGGGACCAGAGTTCCTTCACGCCCTTTCCAGCATTTCGGTCCGGTACTTGGGAGCAAGCGCCCGCACTTTCGCCATGAACGCGGCTTGTCCTGCTTCGTCGAGTTTGGGCGGCGCCGTGGTGCGGGTCGCGACGGGCACGCCAACTTCCAGAAAGAACTCTTCTTGGCCGGCTGGCGAACAAATGCACAGCAGCCGCACCGGCTGTGTAGAAGAGTTTCGAAACTGGTGTGGCGCATTCGCTGGTATATGGATGGTTTCGCCCGCCCGCACCGCCATTCCTGCGCCGCGGAATGTTGCTTCGAGTTCGCCTTCGAGGACGATAAACGTCTCCTCGAAATCGTGCCGGTGCGGAGGAGGGCCTCCTCCGGGCGGAATATGCATATCGATCAGGCAGAATTGGCCTGCCGTCTCTTTTCCCGTGAGGAGAATCGTGTAGGTATCTCCCACCAGACCGATGTGTCGAACGCTATCGCCGGCGTCCGCGCTCGCCGAGGTCAGTTCTCGGCGGAGGTCATCGGGCGGAACAGCCGACGCTGGCAGGGCGGGAACGGTTTGCTGATCGGGCATTCTCATCGCTCCTTATGTTGACGTTCGCGACGAATCTAGCGGGGACATTTGTTTTTCAATCTGGACACACACTTATTCTAGTTTGCGCCTTAGCGCCTCACGCCCGAATGCGGCCGTCTGAACGGGATCATCGTGCATGTGGTAATCCCCACCTCACTTTGATATAAAGTAGAACCGATGCTCGGTCTCATGATGGACTATCCGCTGACGCTCACCCACATTCTGGAGCGTTCGGCGCGGCTCTTTGGCTGTAAATCAATCGCGAGTAAGTTCCCCGTCGGCATGCACCGCTATTGCTATGCCGATTTTCACCAGCGCGTGCACCGGCTGGCGTATGTTCTGCGGGACTTTGGCATCCAGCCCGGAGACCGCGTGGCCTCGTTGTGCTGGAACAGTCACCGGCATTTGGAGTTGTACTTCGCCGTGCCCTGTTTTGGCGCGGTGCTGCATACTCTCAATCTCCGGTTGCCGCACGATCAGCTTTCCTATATCGTCAATCACGCCGAAGACAAGGTGATTTTCGTCGACGCATCGTTGCTTCCGCTGCTCGAGGAGTTCAAAGATCGGATCCCGTGCGTCCGGCAGTTCGTGGTCCTGCCGGATTGCGAATACACGACAGCGTTAACACCGCATAGCGATTACGAAGCGCTGCTCGACGCGGCGCCAGCGGAGAAGTTCGCTTGGCCGGTGCTCGACGAACGCACGGCCTGCGCCCTCTGCTACACCTCCGGAACCACCGGCAATCCCAAAGGAGTGCTCAATAGCCACCGGGCGCTCACGCTGCACAGCTTTGGATTGACGATGACCGACAGCTTTGGCCTATGCGAGGGCGATACTGTTTTGCAGATCGTCCCGATGTTCCACGCTAACGGCTGGGGCATTCCGTACGCCGCTCTGATGGCGGGATCGGCGTTGGTGTTCACGGGCCGTCATCTGCAACCGGCCGACATCGCCGGTCTCATCGAAACCGAGCGGGTGACGTTTGCGGCCGGCGTCCCGACGATCTGGATGACGCTGCACAGTCATCTTGAATCCCACCCGCGCGATTTGTCCAGCCTCCGCACCCTGGCCGCGGCCGGTTCCGCGTTGCCGCGCCAGTTCGTCGAGATTTACGAAAAGAAATACGGCGTGCGGTTTCGCCTGGCCTGGGGCATGACCGAGACCACGCCGATCGCCACCGTGACCACGCTCAAGAGAGAAGCCGGACAACTCGGCGAGAAGGAGCGGTTCGATCTCATGACGCGCCACGGTATGCCCGTGCCGGGGGTCGATATTCGGATTGTGGACGCCAACGGAAAGGAGTTGCCCTGGGATGGGACGACCATGGGCGAACTGCAGGTGCGAGGGCCGTGGATCACCAGCGGGTACTATAACGATCCCCGCAGCGATCAGTCGTTCGCCGACGGCTGGTTCCGCACGGGCGACGTGGCGACGGTGGATGCCGGCGGGTATATCCAGATCATGGACCGCACCAAGGACTTGGTGAAGAGCGGCGGCGAGTGGATATCGAGCGTAGATCTGGAGAATGCGATCATGGCGCATCCTAAAGTGGCGGAAGCGGCGGTGATCGGCGTTTTCCACCCCAAATGGCAAGAGCGGCCGCTGGCCTGCGTAGTGGCGGCCGAGCAATATCGCGGCGCCATCACCAAAGAGGAGATCCTCGATTTTCTAAGCTCACGCGTCACCAAATGGTGGCTGCCGGACGATGTGGTTTTCTTAGACGCGGTGCCCAAGACCAGCGTAGGAAAATTCAACAAACGGGTGTTGCGGGAGCAATTTAAAGACTACACGCTACCTGCTGCGTCACCCGGTAAATAGCACGAGTTCCCTTTAGAACAATCTAAGTCCGGCCTCGCCCGCCGATGAGCGCTGTATGGCCAACGTGCTCTACTGGAGCGGTTGTCAAGACGCTTGTGGATTGTGTTGGGCTGGGGAGAAAATTCCCGGAACGAGCCAATTGAAGTGCACGAGGACCGCTGGGAGTTGATTGCGTGGCCCGGGGGATCGGGCCTGCCCGGCTCAGCCCAGTACCAAGGGGACAGGGCTGTTCCCCTCCTCGCTGCCGAGTCTAATCTAAATAGGTCCGGGCAAATATCTCAGGAGCAAAAAAAATCAAAATAGAATTATCCGGAAAAACTCGGCACGATTTTGGCGATTACCGTCTGCCTGGCCGCTGCCGCTCGTCTGGGATTAGCGCAAACCGTCTGTCCGGACGAACCGGAGGCCACTTGCCCGGAGGTATCGGACAATGCAACGCCACCAGCCAGCATACCAGCAACTACTGACGCACCCCTGGAGCGACGCCGGCGCAGTGAAAACATCCGCTTCCACTGTTCCTACCGACTATACAAACAGAGCGCTCCCCCACGGGGTCCGGTTCAGTGGCGAGGAACGTCTGCGTCTGGAGGGGTTTGAGGGAGGTGGTTTGAATCTGGCACCGACGATACCTATTTGCTGAACCCCGTTTACTGTGAATCTGATTCCCACGCCTTGGCTGCGTCTTGACTTTCGGGGCCCTGAAGGCCCGGCGGAGGCGCGCGTTGGCCGGCACGAAATGAGACTTGGGAAGGGGCAGGCTAGCGCCTGCCCCTTCCCTGTTTATTCAATCGGAATAAAGGTGCTCTGCGCGAAAAACGCGTTGTTATTCGCATCGTAGATGATAAAGCCAAGTGGTTGAAGGGCTCCCGTGGCGGTGTTGGCCGGCACGGTTAAGGTGACCGCGTAGACTCCAACCAGATTGGGCGTGAGAACGGCGCTAATCAGCGGGACTCCCGCATCATTGAGCCCGGTAACCACGGGAGCGACGACCGCCTGGCCTTGCCCTTCGGTTCCGGTGACGGCGATCGGTTTCGTGGGCCCAAGACCAGTCAGGAAAATGATGATATTCTCGCCGCGGTGAGCCGGGTTCGCGGGCGTCACATAGCTTCCATCCGACCGCACGGCGACGGCAAACGGTTGGCTGTTGACGGTGGTGAAGAAGACGCCGGGACTAAATTGCGCCAGGGTCAACATTGTAGTTATGGAGCCACCGCCTTGCACGCTGAGGGTGAGGCTAACCTGCCCGGGCGACAGCTCAAACGGAACCTGCACGGTGATCTGTTGAGCCCCGCTGATGTTTGAGATCGAATAGATCGGCGCAGCCGCCCCGTTGAAAGTGACTGTCACCCCGCCCAGCGTGGTCGGCAGAGGACCTTCCACAATTTCGTTCGGCGTGACTATACCAGTGATCGAATTTGCAAAGTTGGTCCCGGTAATGGTCACGATGGAGCCGGGAGATGCGCCTGGTTGGAAGCTGGCGCCATTCACAATCGCGGTAATGGTGGGCCCAGGCGGCGCGACTGGTTGCGCCACCAGCGTGAACTGGGCCGTGAAGCCGCTGGAGGATGCCGTGACCACGATGTTGCCCGCGGTGGCGCCGGCAGTTGCGGTAATAGAAGCCTGTCCGTTGGCGCCCGTGGTCGCGGTGGCTGCGCTCAAGGTAGCGGAACCGCTGGTCACGGCAAAGGCCACGCTAATTCCAGCAACCAGGCTGTTGTTGGTATCGGTCGCCTGTACCACCAAAGGCAAGGCAAAGGCCTTTCCGACCGTCGCCGTCTGGTTATTTCCGGAGAAGACGCTAATCCCGGCGATGGGGATCGCGATGGTGAGATTGAATGTCGCGCTGACCGTGCCGGCAGTTACGGTGACTGTCACCGCGCCAGCCGTATTGCCGAGAGTGACTAGCGCGGATGCGCGGGAGTTGCCGTCGGTGACGGTGGTGACATTGGTCAATTTGACAGAGTTGGCGGGCGAGACCGAGAACGAAACCGGCGTGTTGGGCAGCGGGTTTCCGAAAGGATCCGTGACCTGCACCAGCAGCGCTTTGGGCAGCGTCTGCCCCGGGGTTCCGCTCTGATTATTGCCGCTGACAATGGTCACCTTGGCGGGAAGACCGGGATTGATTTGGATGTTTACGACCGGTGTAATGCGTGTATAGCCAACCAACGCTTGCACCTGGCTCGCGCCGAGTTGGCCGGAGAACATGAGATCGCAGGTGATGGTGCCGGTTGAATCCGACAACACTCCGGCGCCCGTGGGATCGAGACATGACGCCGATGGCGGCCCAGTGGGATTGGCGGGATCGGTCAAAATCAGACTGACATTGGGAATCGGGATTCCCGTTCCCGACAGCACTTTTACGACAAACCCGCCTTTAAGCACGCTGCCCGCTGTCCCCGTGAGTGTGGATACGGCTGGAGGCGAAATAAGATAGACCGTGGGGGTCGGGATGTTGGTTGAACTTGTGCTTATAGGAGTAGTGATCTCGTAGAACGTTAGTGTGTTGGTATTGGGTGCGTTCGCAGTAATAACGTTGGTGTCGAAACCGTCTATCTGATCCAGCACCTGCGTGGTGAGAATTGAGACCGAGGCGTGCCCGTTAGTATCGGTGTTGACGACCGTCTGTCCGGGAACCGTAGAGGTGCCGTTGATAAGGGTGTCTTCACCTTGAGATAGGGTGAATGTAACGGGCACCATGGCGGCCGGCTGACCGTTGGCGCCGGTGACAAGAACCTCGATCGGGACACCAAAACCGGCATTGCCGGAACTCGTAAAGGCTTCGAGGAGCTGACCTTGGCCAGCCACGATGCTGAGACCGGCGGTGCCGCCGCCTCCTCCTCCAGTTCCGGTCGTGCCCATAACATTTAATGTGAAGGTGGAGGACAGTGAGCCTACGGCAGCGGTCACGGTCAGAGTGCCCCCGGCGGCGGGTGCGACTACCGATGTCTGCGCATACCCATTGCTACCCGTGGTTTGGGTCGCTGTAGTCAGGGTGCCACCGCTGGACGTGAAGCTGACCATCGCGCCGTCAATCGGCAGCCCCGTGGCGTCCAGCACTCGCACGACCAGAGGCAGTGACGTAGCGCCCTGAGCTAACGCAGGCTGGTTTCCCCCATACGGTAGCAGTGTCGCTGTTAAGCCGTTCAGCAGAGCGGGAGCGGCATAGGACAACGCGCCGACGGAAAAGGCCGGGGAAACTTGCCCCGTCACCTGGTTGGAGCCCAAATCGACTCTATAAACCGTGGTCGAAGTTGCGACATATAGATAGTGCGTACTCGTCACGGCCTTGCCCGCCACACCGACCTCGTTGGAAAGAGCAAAGCCGGTGATGGTGTTGGATGGAAGACCCGAAATGGTCAATACATTCGGTACGATATTGCCGTTAGAGGACACGGTCACGGTAAACAACCCCTGCGCGCTTTGCGAGTACGCAATGAACGAATTTACGCCCGAAGCGACGATCTGGTCTAACGTTGTGCCGAAGGGCGGTACGTAATTGGCCACCGTGTGAGTCTGCAAATTGTAAAGCTGCACCGAAGCACCCGTGCGGGGTGTCTCGTTAGTAGCCGCCGCAAAAAGCCCGTCACTCGTGAAGGTCAGCCGCGTGGGGTTAGCGTTGAGGGAGATCACATTGGTCTGAGTCAGTGTGGAATTAGCGTAGTTGACTTCCACGATTTGATTTATCGTGCTCACATACACCAGTCCGTTCGGTCCAACCGCGACGGCGCTGGCTGTGCCGGCGATGTTCATGCTGCTTTTCACGGTTGCGGTGGGGATGTCCACGGCGGTCAAAAGGCTGCCCTGCGTAGGCGCTTGACCGAGAACGAAGGCGGTTGAGCCATCCAGGCTGATGACGACATCGTAGGGCGTGGAACCAACGTTGATCCCGGCGGCAACCGGTTGGTCCGTGGTGGTGTTAATAACCTGCACGGTTCCAGCCACTACCACGAGCCTGGTTCCGTTCGGCGTAATGGCGGCCGCGGTCGCCTGGGTACCAAAGCTCGCCACCGTTTGTGGATTACTGAAACTGCTGTCAACCACCGTGACCGTGTTGCTACCGGAGTTCGCGACGATGTAATATTTGCTTCCATCCGGCTTGGCCAGGACAGAAAAGGCGTTTGGACCCGCAGTTACAGTATTGATCAGCGTAAGAGCGCTGGCGGTGTACCCGCTGACATTCGATCCATTGGTGGTGATTCCTGGAAGCGCCGCGACGATTTGCCCGTGGAGTCCGCAGGCAGCGCACAAGATCGCACCGAGAGCCGAAAACAAAGATTTGGACATTATTAGAACGACCTCTCTAAAGTTCTGTTGGACGCGGACGCGGGGGACTAACCAGTAAGCGTATCACAGAAAGCGGGGATTAGTACCAAAGGGGTAAAGTGTTTTTTGAGAAGCCAAAAGCAAAAGGGGGAGGGCCGAAGCCCTCCCCCTTTTGAGTTGCGAAGCTTGCGCTTCAAGTTGCGAGTTAGTTGCCCTCGTTCTCGCCAGCGACACCGGTCCGGTTGAGACCCGGTATGTCGAGTTGGATAGCGAGGTAGCCTTCCGCCAATTTCTGTGAACCCATGTCGCTGATGAAAGCGAATGCGTGACAGTACTGGAAGTTAGCAATCGAGATCATGTAGCCCTGGAAGCCCGGCGTGGCCGTTACTCCATGGTCGCCACCACCCGATAGTGTGAATACGACTTCCGTACCCGCTGCCACGGACGTGGTCTTTTGCGGTGACGGCGCTGCCGCTCCGCCAGTTGACGTACCGTAGTAGTACAAGGTCACGATACCTTGCTGCAAGGCTGTGCCGTATGGATCGAGCGTAGTATTCGCGATTGCGACACCAGTATCGAAGCCATTAGTGTTAGTCACGAACGGGAACAACAGGTTGCAGGAGCAGATATTGATGGTGAACAGGTTCTTCAGCGGGTAGGGCTGGCAGAAGCGCGGAATCGGAGCGCTGGAGCTGGCCGTGGGCACTGAAGACAACGGAGCGAAGTTGACCGAGGCCTGAGCAGTACTGAGGCCCGGCAAGTTGTTGGTGGTGTTCGAGACGTAAGCGACCGTGACGCCCAAAGTCGCCTGTTCGAGAACGCTGGCATAGGACGACAGAACTTCGTAGGTTACAGAAGCCGTCGTTCCGCTTATGGAAACGGCACCGCCAGGTGCTCCGCCCACGAGGACGGCATAACCAGGAGTGAGGGTTCCGTACCCGCCGGTTTGCGCCGAGAAGGTAAGAGTCGTCGGAACGAAGAGACTGATCCCAGCGCCAACGCCTGCAAAGTTGAATTGCAGTTGTGTGCCCGTATCAGCCAAACCGACTGAGCCTGTGGCTAGTCCGAAACCAGAACCGCCTCCACTGGGGTTGGCCACGAAGCCGGATTCTGTGTTGTAGGCAAAGCCCGGTACGTTCTGATACACGGTTCCAGACGAACTGGTAATCACCGTTCCAGCCGCTTGAGACTGAATTTGCGACCAGTTACGAACCTTCCATGAGGAGGCGAACCCTTCCTGCGCGTTAAGGCTAATAGAGCCCGCTGTAACCCCACCGCTCAGACCCAGGAACGACAAGTTCAAACTGTTGCACTGGGTGTAAGAAGCAGTCTTGTTGCTGCTGGTCAGACCCTGTTGGATGTATCCAACCGTCAAGGTCGGATTGCTGATCGTCACCTGCTGCGAACCGTTGACCGCAATGTACATCGTGATCAAAGTCGGGATCAGAGAGGTGGTCGTGCCGCCAGCCAAATTGCAGGCATTGGCGCGAACGTTGGTGATACGGATGGTGCGAGTGGCGGTCGAGCCGGGAGCGTCAATCGGAACACCCAGCCAGGAAATCGAGTTCGTTAAGCCTGGAACCTGATAACCCTGGAAGATGTTGAAGTTGGTAGCGCCGCCAGCGCTGCCTTTATACGGCCCGGCTGCACCCGTGCCACCGCCCGTGCCGAGGATCGCACAGTTGGTCTGATTGATCGCCTGGCAAGCGGTTTGCTGCGTTGTGGCGCCGGCCGTTGAAGGCTCAGATTGCCCGAGCGGGGGAACCGGATTGGTCGTGTACGGGTCATCGATCAGAATCAGGGCTTCCGAAAGATTGGTCGTAGAATTAATGATCCGGCTGGTTACGTTGGTATTCAGAAAGATCTGAAAGTTGGACTCCGGGATCGGTTGATTGACCGAGGTCGGCGTTCCGCCGGTGCACTGCAACTGAACATCACCAACCAGCTCGGTCACGCCCTCTGAGCGGACCAAGGGCGGGTTACCGGCCGTCGCGATGCAACTAAAATTTGTCAGCTGTGCGTTTGCCGGAGTGCCGAGGCTCAGCAAAAGAGCCACAGCGGCAAACGCAATAAGCCATTTGCGAAAATCTGCCATTTCCTTCTCCTTGTGAAGTTGTCGAATTGAATTGATGGAAGTTGTCTTTGTCAACCTGAGCCTCAAGACGTCACCGCGATGGAGTACCTGGGTATCGGCGCACCCAAATCGATGAGCGTGAACTTTTCATCCGCGCCGTCGCTTTGTCTGGTACCGCTACTCATCCTCTCCATTCAGCTCAAATTTTGCTTGTAACACTTCTCTTTATTCTGTGCTCGCGGGATTCATGCATTCGGTAGAATGAATGCTACCTACCCTAAGAGACGACCGCCCCTAAGGGACGATCACAACATTGATAACACTCTACACTCGGTTAAGTCAAGCGCAAAGTGTTAATCCTCTGATACCTAGCTTCTCTATCGACACCTGAAACGGTCGCCTTTAGGCGAACCCTATCTGCCTCATTAGACCATGGCAAAGGTCCGAACGTCAAAAGCCAGCACCGAATGGTAGGTTTTGTGGATTGAACGGGGATTGTGTTGCATCTGCGGGAGATTACTGGTTCTTCAGGTCCCGCTTCAGTGTCTTCATTGAGTTCTTGAGATCGTCGCCGGCGTCGACCAGCTGGTTTGTATCGTAGATTACATGTGGGGTCAGAAAGATGATAAGTTCGGTCCGGGCTTTGGTATAGCTCTTGTTGCCGAACAGAAATCCGAAGATCGGAATGCGATTGAGGTAGGGAATGCCTGAACTGGAGACGCCCACGCTCTCTTGAATGATTCCGCCAATGGCGATGGTATCTCCGTCCTGCATGGTGAGTTGCGTGGTGACGGCGCGGCGGGAGAAAGACGGCGATTGAATTGAGCCGGAGCCCGGCGCGATCGGCGCACTCACTTCCTGATCGATCAGCATGGTAACGATTCCGCTGGGGCTCACCCGAGCCAGAATCTGGAGAGTAGTTCCGGTATCGCGGTCGGAAACGCTGTTGGCAAACAGGCTGTTGCCGCCTTGCTGCACTCCCGTCGTGGCAGTCGCCGTTAGGGTTGGCACCGTAACGCCGACATTGATCGATGCGGGGATGCTGTCGGTGGCCATGACGCTGGGCTCGGCGATCATTTTCGCCTTGCTGACAGCTTCCTGTACCGCCACTGCCGCCAGCAGTTCCCGGCTCTTGTCCACCACCCAGCCTTGATTCAGCGTCAGGCCGGCTAAAGCCGAAATGGCCGCCGTCCCCAGGCGATTGGCGGAAGAAGTCTGGGCTTGCAAGGTGTAGCTGGCGCTGGCCGACAATTGATTGTTGATGTCCACTTCGTAGATCTTCGCCTCCACCAAGACCTGACGCGGCGGGACATCCAGATCGCGCAGTAGCGATAGGATCGACTCGTATTCTTGGGGCGTCGCCTGGATCAGGATCGTGTTATTGAACGGATTCGGGACGACTTTAGGCACATGGCCCGGGAATTCGCCGCCAACCGGCGCGTTCCCTAGGTACTGCCCGGTGAGGTCGTTTCCCACCACGCCAGGGTTGTTGGCAGCGGCGCCCGCGCCACCCGCCCCACTGAAAGGCGACGGAGCCTGCCCGCCATAGTTCTGCCCGTACCCAGTGCCGCTCCCGCCGCTGTTGTAAGGGGAAGTCCCAAACCCTCCCCCGCCGGTACCACCAAAACCGCCACTGCCAAAACCCCCGCCGCCGAAACCACCTCCACCGCCAGCGCCTCCGCCGCCAAAACCACCGCCTCCGCTTCCGTATCCCGTGTTGTACATGTTGCCAAACCCCGCTCCGTACTGCTGCCCAAAACCGGCGCAAGCCGCAATACTGTTCTGCGATGAGGAACGATTGCTATTCAAACTTCCGAACAGCGCCGTAATCGAGCAACCGATCGACTGCGCATCGCCATACTTGACCCGGTACACATGGTTGCCGACCGCTCCCGCGGTTAGTTTCACCGGCACGTCGAGTTTGTCGAGCCACTTGCCAACCTCGACGAACGAACCCGGATTCGGGGCCACCGCAATGATGTTGTTGATCCGGTCGATGGGAATAAACTTCACCGGCGAATTCTTCTCCGACAGCGAAATGGACTTCATGATAGTGTCCAGTTCTTTGGCCAGATCGGCTGGCCGCCCGTTCTTCACCTCAAACATGTGAACGCGCTGGTTGGCCAAAGCGTCGTTGTCGAAAAGTGCGACCAGATCCATCAAACGGCGCATGTTGCGCCGGCTGTCGAGGATGAGCAGCAGGTTAGCGGGAGGATAAGTGTACATGCTCGCGTTCTCGCCCTGAAACGGCGTGAGCACCTTGGCGAGTTCATCCGCGGTTACATACTTCAAAAAGACCAGATTGAGCATGGTCTGATCGTCTTCGACGATGTCTTTGGAGTCTGAGAGACGCTGGGGCGGCAGGGGCAGGTGCGAAATCTCGTTCAGCGGCACAATGCGGTAAAGGTCGCCCTGCTTCACGATGCCGTAGCCGTTGATGCGCAGAATGGTTTCCAGCAGAGATCGCGGGTCGATGGTCTTGATGTCCCCGTAGGTGTTGAGAATCACTCCCCCCTTGACCCGCGGATCGAGAATATAGTTCAGCTTGAGCTGGCGCGACAGCATGTCGACCACTTCCGTCAGCGACGCGTTGTTGAGCGACAGGCCGCCGTAAACCGTGGGCGGTGTGGATGGGGCCGCCGCGGGCGGCGGCTGCCCGGGCTGCGGGACGGCTGCCGCAGGCGGTTGCTGCTGCGGTTGCTGCGGCAGAGCTGGAATAGCGAATCCGGGAGGCGGGGCAACAGGCTGCTGCGCGATCAGCAGTCCCGCCGTCAACGCAAAAACCAATACCTGCCGGCAGCCCACATCGTTCAAATGCACTAGCGCGTCTCCTGTTTCGCCACTCCTGCCTGGCCTTGATTCACCATCTCCCGCTCTTCGGAGGTCAATTCCGATTTCTTGCGCGTCCAACGGCTCTGGCCAAACGGAGAGCCCTTCACAAACTCATAGCTGTCGCCCAGGTCTCGCACTTTCACCGGATTGCTGTCGGCCATCTCAGCCTGTTTGGCCATGGTGGATACTTCTTCCGCCCGGCTGAAGCCGAACGGGGTGCGGCTGTAAATCCAGGTTTTCCCTTGGGCGTCCCGATAGCGGTAGCTGGAATCGTCAACCTTCTGCGCGCCGGACGGCAGCTTCACGCCCGACTGTGAGTCCGAGTTGGAAACCTTGGCCGTATCCGGATCTTCATATTTCGACACGCCAAACGGCGTTTGGCGATAAATCCAAGTCTTGCCCTTGGCGTCGGTATGTCGATAGGTGTAGGCATCCACGCGCTCAGCGCCCGCGGGAATAGCGGCGCCCGCTGGAATGGTGCTCCCGGAGGGTTTGGCCGGATCCGCCTTCTGCTGCCCACAAACCAGCAACGCGCCGCTCAAAATCATAATTACAATCTTTGTTTTCATTCGTTGGTCTCCTCTATTTCACGGCTTGCCAGAAACACTGGTGGCCGAACGGTGTATCCACTACGTTTTTCTTGTAACCGTCTACGATGGTTCCGGACGGCGAATTGTCTCCCGCCACGCAGCTTCGATTGCCGCCGCCTGTATCGGCGCCGACAGCGCTGTTGGAATTGGACAGATTTGCGGACTGCGGCGGCTTGGGAGCGGCGGCGGCGTTCGCCGCGCTGGGCGGGGCCGGCACGGTCTCGACTGGCGTATTGTCCAGCAGTTCGTCGATCCGCTTCTTAAATTGCTTGTCGTTCCAGGCGAAGGTGACATAGCGGCTGTCGAGCGCCGTCACCTGCCAGGGTCCGATCTTGTCGCCAGGATGATAGCCCTTCTGCGGTCCTCCCGCGCGTTCACTTAGCACAATGGTTGGCGGAACTCCTTCCCATAACATGACGCCGCGAGCCACTGGAAAAGGCGGAACCGGCGGAGGAGGTGGTGGCACAATCGTCTCCACGATTACGTTGGGGTTGCGGTCCCTCGAAAACAGGTTGTTCTGCGCAACCTCGGCGTAGAGGGCGGCTTCAAATGGTGTGGGCCTGGCCAGCGGCGCCAGCGGTTGCACCGGCGCGGGCTTTGCGCGGTAGCGGAACAGCGCCAACTCGCGGTCTCGTTCCTGCGCCCACTGCTGGCGCAGTTGCCAAGCCAGCAAGCCGGCAGCCAGCAGCAGCAAAATATTGAATAATATCAGCCTCCGGCTCAAAATGCAGCCTCCACCTTGTGGCGCAGGTTGTCAACCTGCGGCGGGTTGGTAACCCGCCCAAGGCCAGGGCCGTTTAAGGCGCGGATGGGGTCCCCCTTGTGGGGCAGGTTATTAACCTGTTTCGGATGAGCGCCGGGGCGCACAGAAGGAAGGATGAAAACGGGCGAGCTCGCGACGCGGATGGGGACACAGCGGGCTCGATCCCGAACTCCTTCGGTCGAAATTATCGTAGCTGTGTCCCCCTGCGCCTGCTGCGGGGCACTTTTTCGAGAGTGCGGCCGATTATCAATCGGCCTTGTAGAGGGCTCCAACCCGCCGTAGTTTAACCACGTGCCCCACAGCGCCACCATGGTCCGGCTCACGACATCCCCTTCTTCTGCGGCAGCAGCTTGCGCGGAATCACCCCCGAAACGGTCAAGCGCACCGGCATGGTCTTCTGCTTGGGATGCGATGCGCCAAAGCGCATGTCTTCCGTCGCCACGGCCTCCGGCTGGGCATTCAGACCAGCGAGAAGGTTTACGATCTCATCTATCCGCGCATCGATCGTCACCGAAACCGTCACCAAACCATAATTCTGGCCAAATGATTTGGGTTGCCCCAGTTCCACTTGCCGCATCTGGAGCGGCGGATTTTGAGTCGCCGCCACCCGCTGCAGCACTTGCAACAACTGCGCCTGGGCCTGGGATGCGCTGTCGCCCGGCAACAACCCTTTTTCCCGCGTGGCCAACTCGGCCTTGGCCCGATCGAGAACCGCCTGCTTGCCGCTCACCGTGGCTTCGGCACTCCGCAAATAAGCCAAGCGTTTTTGTGCGTGCTCGATACTCTCGACCGGCGCACTGGACGTTTTCGGCGCGTTGACCGTGGGCTCGGAGTTCGACAACCAATAAATTAGACCCAACATAGGCATCGCGACGGCCCAGGCGATCAGGAACTTGCGCTCTCTTGGCTGCAGCGTCATGGGACCGCCGTTCTGCGCACCAAACGAATACTGAACATGTCGCCGCCCGGCGAACGGCTCAACGGGAGAGTGAATTCGGAATTCTGAAAATACTTAGAGCTATCCAGCAGCTTGAGCAGCGGCGCGGCCTGCTCGGCTTCTCCACCGATATTGATCTGCTCGCGCGTCATCAGCAGCGAGTTGAGCCAGGCCGGCGCCTTCAGAATCTGCGTCATTTCGCGGACGGCGTCCATGTCGGTCTTGGTCTGGCGGCGAAAGTCGTCCAACACCTGCGTGCGGTTGCGGACGCTGGCGATCTGCCGGTCGAGAGCAATAGCCTGCTGGGCCCGCGGCTCGATCTTTTGAATCTCACGCTGCAGCAAGCCTAAATACCGGCGGTCCGCGTAGCGCGGATAAGCCAATGCGGCGATCGCCAGCAGCAGAACGATGGCGGCGAGTGCGGCGCTGGGT
>DATFZA010000493.1:0-8092 GCA_035314765.1 Bryobacteraceae bacterium | reverse complement strand
GTATCCCATCGAGGCCGCGATTGTAAACGCCTGCCACAGCGGCCAAGGCGGTACCGGCGATGTGGCGATTCTTAGCGCGGCGGATCGCATGGCTCTGATGCCGTTTGCTCAAATTGCAACACGCATCGGAGGCGCGATTACCGTTACTCTGACGCTGGTCGCTCTGGCCCGGTTCGCATAGCAGCACAGACTACAAGTCGCGCCACCCTCTTGAGACAGGCAAAACCCCGTGGAGAAATATAAACTCCAGGCACCGGATTTAGCCTGTGCCACGAGGCACCCAAGGTGGACTTTAGTCTGTGCAGAAAAGAGCCCCCTGGCAATCCCAACTTCGGCTAAACCGGCGCTGCCACCATTCCCCCGATCGATCCGCCGAGGGACACTGAGGCCGCCGAAACCGCGAAGGTGGTAAGCACCTATACTTTTCCCGGCCCCAACCTGACACCTGCTGAAACCTGGGCCCGCGTGGCGGCGACGAGATGAACCTGATCGAGAAGGGCAAAAAATTATGGCTGGCCGCTCGTCTCCTGTGGCAAGAACTATTACGGCGTGCCCATTCCCAATCCCGACACGCGGCTCGACCTGGCGAAGCCGGCGCTCTATTGGGCGAGAGACGCGCTTGGCTTCCCTGATCTGGTTCGACGCCCAGCCTCCGAGCGGGTAGATCCTGGCACTCGGCGGGCCGCGAAGACGTCCGAGTCACGGATGTGCCCTGCGTCGGCCCTGGAGCACGTGCGGTGCTGGAACGAGCGACGGAAGACAAGCCAGCGTTATGTCCGGCTGACATTCAACGTTCGTGTTCTTGGCAGCTCGCCTATCCGAAAGGCTGTTCCAACGACACGCTTTGCCGCGTAAACAGCTCAGCTCCGTTTTCGGTGATGTGCATGTCATCTTCCAGGCGCACGCCGAATTCGCCTTTGATATAGATGCCGGGCTCGTCGCTGAACGTCATGTCCGCGGCCAGAGGCAGTTTATTGCCCTTCACCAAATACGGCCACTCGTGGCCGTCGAGGCCCATGCCGTGGCCCAGGCGATGGCTGAAATATTTGTAGCCGGGGCCGTAGCCGGCGTCGACGATCACCTTGCGGGCGGCGGCGTCCACCGCTTCGCACGGCAGGCCGGGACGCGCGGTCGCCACCGCTTTGCTTTGCGCCTGATGCACGATGTCGAACACGCGTTTCATTTTGTCGGTGGGCTTGCCGACAACGAACGTACGCGTGATGTCGGAGGCGTACCCTTCCACGCTGCAGCCTCCATCGACCAGCACGATGGTACCCTCCCGGATCTGCTGCGGCGTGACGGAGCCGTGCGGCAGCGCCGAGTATTGGCCGACCTGCGGACCGCCGCCGCCGGGAAACCCGAGGCGCTGGTGCGCGGCCGCGATCAGACCACCGAATTCATGCTGGGTCATGCCTTCACGAATCATCTTCCACGCCGCTTCATAGGCTTGCACGGTAACTTCCGCGCCCAGGCGCATCAGCGCGACTTCATGCTTGCTTTTGATCATGCGGCAGCCCGCTGTGATGGCGGTGGCGCTATCGATCTTGAGCGCGGGCGCGGCCTTGCCGAGAGCTTCCACAAAGACGTACGGCGTACGTTCCTCGATGCCGAGCCGCCCGGTGGTAATGCCCCATTCTTTGAGTCCGGCCGCAGTCAGAGTATACGGACTCTCATCTTCGTTCCAGGTGTAGACGTGCGGCTGAGAACCCCATGGGCCATTGGCGATCTGCTCGCGCGCGCGGTCTTCCTCAAAAGCCGGCGCGACAAAGAACGGGTCGCCTTTGCCGGAAATTGCCATCAGAAACAAGCGCTCGCTATTGCCCCAATGCACGCCGCTGAAGTATTCGAGAGAGCTGCCACCGGCGAGACAAATGGCGTCGATCTTGGCTTCGTGCATCAGCTTCCGCGCGCGCTCCAGGCGCTCTTTGCGTTCCTCGGCGGAGATGGGCGTGGCTTCGCTCTTGCGGCTCTTGAGCTGGCCGATGGGAGAATCGGGAGCGATGGCCGGACCGCCTGCTTCGCGCCGGTTCTGCGCGGTAGCGGCAGCGATCCCAGTTCCGAGCGCACTGAGAAAATGTCTTCGTTTCACGTCAGGGATCGTAACACAGATTACATGCGCCTGCGTCAAGACGAGCGTACCAGCGATAAATAGGGTAATTACCAGATCGGCTCAGCATATTTCCCCGGAAGAAAGTACAGCCGATCGAGGATATACTGAGCTTTCCTTATCCGTTCTGTATGACTTCACTCTTAGATTTCGGGCAAGGCAGTCGTGGAGAATGGCGTTTTCGATTGTTCTCGATTCCAGTCCGCGTGCAACCATGGTTTTGGGTGGCCGCCGCGTTCTCTGGCCGGCAGGATACCAGCACTGCCCTGATCTGGATCGCGGTCTGTTTCGGTTCGATATTGTTGCATGAGATGGGTCACGCCATGGCCTTCCGGCTGTTCGGCGTCCAGTCGGAAGCGATTCTGTATGCCTGGGGAGGCCTTGCCGTTCCGAAAAGCCGGCTTCGTGGCGACGCAGCCAACGTGTTGGTCTTCTTGGCCGGACCCGTGGCCGGATTTATACTGGCGGGAGTCGTGATTGCCACGGTTATTCTTGGCGGCGCCAAACCTATCTTCAATTTCACTATTTTGTGATTCCGAGCCTGGTGGCGGCTTCAAAGAATTTCGGCTACCTTGGGCACGTTCTGGTCAACGATTTGCTCTTTTTGAATATCGCTTGGGGATTGGTCAACCTTCTGCCGGTCTATCCGCTGGATGGAGGTCAGATAGCGAGAGCGCTTTTTGAACTGCACGACCCACAAGGGGGCCAGCGCCGGTCGCTGCGGCTTTCGGTCATCGTGGGCGCGGCCATGGTGTTGATCGGGATCCTGGCACGGAGCCTCTACCTGGTTGCGCTGTTCGGGCTTCTGGCGGCATCCAGCGCGCAGACGCTGGAAGCACTGCGCGGGTCACATTCCAGGCGATGGTGATCGCGGGGCGAGGATATACTGAGGTTGGTTTCTTGTGTCCACTGAAAGTGTTTTGCAGGACAATGGCAATAAGGAAGTCGCGTTTGTCCAGCATCTACGGGACTTAACCCAGCAATATCTGCGCGCGGTTGACGCCTGGGAGGAAGCTTACTTCGAGTGCTTTCGCCTGGTTACGCCGCATCAAGTGAGTTCCGACCTCGATCCGCTGCAAAGGGACTATGAGCGGGCGCGGCGAAAGCTGGAGGAGTGCGTCCCACAGGGACGGCGGATGTGCTGGAAGTATGGAGTGCGGGACCCATGGGAGCCGCTTCTACGAATCCGGTTGGGCGCAAATTCTCCGCAATCGGGCGCTGTTTCGGCCATTGGCAAAGGCGAGCGAAACCTGGTCGCTGTATGTCTGGCCGATCTGGAAGAGGCTGCCTGGAAACCGAGCGAAGCCGTCAATCCGCCGGGGCCTGAGACCGAGCGGCCGCCACGCGGAATCGTCCAGCGCATTGTCGATTTTTTCTTCTAAGAGCCTGGAGCAAGGCTGAAGCCTGTGCCGCGAGATGTAGCACCTCTCGTCTAACCCCGAATGTGAGTGAGGGGATTGGCGCTCGGTCCCCTCACTGAACGTTCGGAGTTAGACATGGTTAGCATGGTTCAGAAATGTAAAAACTCCAGACCGCTCCCTGACGGTCGCGGCTCGGAAGGCGTGACTGAGTCGCGACGGAAGGGTACTACGCGTGGTTCGCTTTGCGCTTCGGTCATCAGGACATAGCGATACTGGATGCAGGTGAATCTTGCGCCAGACCATTTCGACGGAGACCGGTTTTACAACCCGAGTTCGCCTCAGGCGCGCGGTTTCGTGGAGGTTCTGCGCTGGAAACTGACCAGCCGGCCGGAGCGGTATCCTTTCGACGCCAGCGTCAACACATCGATCCCGCCCAAGCTGGTGGAGGGCGGGGAACTGCGCGTGACGATGGTCAACCACTCCACTGTGTTGTTGCAGCAGAACGGCAAAAACATTCTTACCGATCCTGTTTGGGCGGAGCGAGTGAGCCCGGTCGCGTGGTCCGGACCACGGCGTTATCGCGCGCCGGGCGTGCGTTTGGACCAACTTCCCGAGATTCACCTGGTCCTGGTGAGTCACAATCATTACGACCATCTCGATTTGCCATCGTTACGCGAAATCCAGCGCCGTTGGCATCCTGTGTTTGTGGCCCCGCTTAAAGTGGACCGGTTTCTCCAGGCTGAAGGCTTCGAGCGCGTAATGGGACTCGACTGGGGACAACAAGCGGTTGCCGATGGCGTGACGGTCGACAGCGTTCCCGCGCTGCACTTTTCCGCACGTGGCTTGTTTGACCGGAATAAAACATTATGGTGCGGCTATGTCATCGATGGAGAGATTTACTTTGCCGCAGACACCGGCTTTGGCGCACATTTTGAGGCCATTCGCGCGCATTTCGGACCGCCGCGCCTGGCTTTGCTCCCGATTGGCGCATATCTGCCGCGCTGGTTTATGTCGCCCGTTCACATGGGCCCGGACGAGGCCGTAAGGGCTCATCAAATCCTGGGCTCCGGGACCAGCATCGCTATCCACCATGGGACGTTTCAGCTTGCCGACGATGGCATCGACACCCCGAAACGGGAGTTGGCGCTGTGCCTGAAGCGGGAAGGAATTGACGCGGCGCGCTTCCGGGTGTTGGCCAATGGAGAGGACGCGCGCATCGATTGATGCGGCGATCGGGTGAATGGACAAGCATACTCTGGCCATGGTTAGCATTGTTGGCAGCTCATTCGACCTGTTCGGCGCGCTGTACCTGGCGTACGATCTTCTCGGCGGAGAACATGGGCCGCTGAGAACACTCACCAGAACCGTGACCTATGGAGTGCTGTTTGGTTTGGGATATGGACTGGTGCTCGGTCCGTTCTTTGGCCTGGTCGGCGGTCTGACGCACGGTATTACGCTGGGTTGGGAATTTTCGCGGCGATCGAAGCAGGAAACCACTACGCCGCTATGGCGGGATATTGTTGCGAGCGCAATTCGTGGCGGCGGATTCGGCATCGGAACCGCGCATCTTCACGGGCCGGTGTTCGGCCTGGTCTTCGGTTTCTTGAGCATCGTGGCGCAATCGGTTGCGTATCGATTCGGAATTAGGCCCACGCTCGATTACCAGAGCATGGCGCGGCTACGATTAACCAAAAAACAGTTCTGGTCTTCGGTCAACCGCACAGTAGGCTACACGATTGCTGGTTATCTCAGTGCGGCTGTGGCGCACCAAAGGACGGAAGGGTGGGCGTTTGGATGGCAAGTGGGTCTGGCCATCGGTGTGGTCACGGCGGTATCGATTACTTTCGTGCCGTTCATTGAATGGTTGGTGGACAACATGCCGGAGCGGCGCATGGGTGTGGCAGGAATCGGATTCATGCTGGTTGGTTTCGCCCTGCAATCGGTGCAATATTGGGTGGCGTTTCTGGATATTCCGGTGAGGTAAGCATTTCTCACCGGCCCGGCCTCCGGTGTGACGGGTTGGCCGGAATCGCCGGTTGTCTTAACTGTGTTCTTATTAGCGACATCCACGCTTCCAGCGCGGGGGTACCGGCGGACGCGGCCGAGCACAGCATTCCAATCTGACGAAAACGGCGCGGGCGCAGAGCGAGGGTCCGGCAGCCGTGAAGATCTCCGATGGACAGGCTGGGAACCAGGCTGACGCCCAGATTCGCCGCTACCATCGCTCGAATGGTGGGCAACTGCTTCACCATGAGACGCCCTGGGAGACGAACGTGCGCGGACGAAAACAGCCGCTCAATATGTTGCTCACAGCCGCCTCCGGACATGAGAAACCGGTCACGGGCGAGTTCACGCAAAGTGAGTGATTCCTGGTCCGGAAATTTGTCCGCCGGAACCAGCGCCAGCCATTCGTCCCGCGCGATTTCTTCCACGGCAACGCCATCCACCGGTAGCGCGGCGAACCCAGCATGGGCGACACCCGCGATAATCCATTGGCGAACCTCGTCATCCGTTCCTTCGAATATAGATAACTCGATTCCGGGAAAACGGACGGCATATTCGCGCAAAAGCGGCGGCAAAACAGTGGCCAGGAGACTGGGCACGGCGGCGATGCGCAGATTGCCGGTTTCCAGCTTCTGAAGACCGGCGACTTCAGCCCGAATGGCATCCAGATTGTTGAGAACTGCCTCGATGTGCGGCAGTAATCTTTGTCCCGTTTCCGACAATCTCAGCCCTTCCCATTCGCGCAGGAAGATTTCCGCGCCCACCTGCGACTCGAGCATTCTAAGCGCGTGACTGGCGCCCGACTGCGACATATGAAGCTGGGCCGCGGCGGCAGTCAGGCTTCCGGTCTGGACGATTTTCGGAACCAGGCGGAGAGATGAGATCGATGGTTCGAGATTGTTCATGTCCAAGATGTAAGCAATCGATTTGACACATGGCAAGTTTAGCGCGATTCTGACGGCATGGCTACCCTCACTCGAATCGGCATCATCGGCGACTTCAATCCGGAGAATCCTACTCACGTGGCGACCAATGCCGGCATCCAACACGCGGCGGACGCTTTGGGGAAACCTCTCTCGGGGGTCTGGCTTCCCACGGATGTACCCCACGCATTCGAAGAATTTCAAGGCTTGCTAGGCAGTCCGGGCAGCCCTTATAAGAGCATGGAAGGGGCGCTTAAGGGGATTCGGTACGCGCGAGAAAACAATGTACCGTTCATCGGCACCTGCGGGGGCTTCCAACATCTGGTCATCGAGTTCGCCCGCAATGTGATGGGGTACCAGGATGCGACGCACGCTGAGAGCGATCCGAACGCATCGTGCCTGTTTGTGACTCGGCTCAGGTGCTCGCTGGTTGGAAAGACGATGGAGGTAACGATGAAAGCCGGAAGCAAGGCGGCCTCGGCCTGCCAAGGTACGCGGTCGATGGAGCAATTCTATTGCAATTTCGGATTGAATCCGCAATATCAGGAGCAATTGGGAACATATGGACTCGAGGTAACCGGCCAGGACCAGAATGGCGAAGTGCGCATCGTGGAACTCGCTTCGCACCGGTTCTTTTTGGGAACGCTGTTTGTGCCTCAGGCAAGATCGGCGAAAGGAAATCCACATCCGCTGATTCTGGAGTTTTGCCGAGTGGCTGCGCGGTGATGCGGCTCTAACCCCGAACGTCAGTGAGGGGATTTGCGCCAACCCCTCACTGACGTTCGGGGCTAGACCGGGTGCCAGTCGGTCGGTGTGTCGTGTCAGGCGTGTGTTAGGACGGAGTGGGCCCGTGTCTCGCTTGATGCGTCCGTTACCCTGGTCTCATGCACTTCAGCCTGTTTCTGGCCGCCGCCGTTGTTCTCGCCATCACGCCCGGTCCTGGGATTTTTTACGTGCTGGCGCGCAGCCTGGCCGGCGGGCGGCGGGAGGGCATGCTTTCTTCTCTGGGAACATTCGTTGGTGGTTTTGTTCACGTCGTCGCGGCGGCGCTGGGAGTCTCCGCGATCCTGGCTGCCTCGGCCGTGGCCTTCAGCGCGGTGAAATACGCAGGCGCGGCGTACCTGGTTTACCTGGGGCTGCGCATGATCCGAGGCCGCAACGAAGAGCTGGCCGACGAGCCGGCCGGACCGGGTAAGAACGCATTCTCCCAAGGCATCGTCACCGAAGTGCTCAACCCCAAGACGGCGCTGTTCTTTCTTTCGTTCATTCCGCAGTTCATAGCTCCAGCTCAAGGCCGCGTGTTCGCGCAATTTCTCTTACTGGGCGCCATTTCCGTTGCATTGAACACCAGCGCGGATCTGTTCGTCGCATTCTTCGCCGGACCGCTTGGGCAGCGGCTCAAAGAGAGCGTGCGCTTTCGCCGCCGCCAGCGCACGGCATCCGGGCTCGCCATGATCGGTCTCGGCGCTTGGGTAGCCGTGGGCGACCGGCGCTAGCGCGCTATAATAACCATCCTCTGCAGGTGAATGGCGTAATGAGCGTTGCGAGCACTAATCTTGAACTGTTCCCCGATCTCCATCCCGCCCTTCGCCCGCAGGCGGCCATCGTCGAAGCCTCGCGCTGTCTGTACTGTTTTGACGCTCCGTGTACGGCCGCATGCCCCACGCACATTGACGTTCCCCGTTTCATCAAGAAAA
>DATFZA010000492.1:0-5130 GCA_035314765.1 Bryobacteraceae bacterium | reverse complement strand
CCGTATTCCAAGGCCCCATCCGAGAGGTCAACCCCGAGCACGGAAGCTTGCGGGAACGCCTGGGCTAGATAGGCGCAGGATTTTCCCATGCCACAGCCAAAATCGAGAATGCGCCTGGGTGGTTGCGACAGTTGCGTCTGGAGGTCCTTGACCCTTCCTTCGATGAAGAAGTCCTGGCTTTCTCCGGAGAGCCCGATGCCCTGGTTGAGCATCGACTCATACTCTTCAGCCCGGTCAAAAAGCTCCTCCGCCATACCAGTGCATTAATCTCCGGCTGCGCGCACCACAACGCTATCTTCCACCGTCAAGTCCTTCACCAGTTGGAACTGCAGATAATCCAGGCGGGCAACCACCAGGTTGAGGAGGGATTCAGTGAGGCGCGTAACGGCCAGAATCAAGGCGACGGAGACGAAGAAAGTCATCACTACATAGCGGGACCAGTCCATGTTGGTCATTCCAGTCAGCGCCCGCTCGACTACACTCGAGAACACCAGCGCGAGGCCGGTGGAAGCGAGTCCGGCTGGCAGAAGCCAGAACCAACGGCTGCGGAAGAGGCGGAGGAGAAGCTTCTGTTCGCGGCCCTGGATCTCAGCCCGGAGAGCGATGGAAACAATCCGATCCGCCAGAAATCCGGCGCAAAATAGGAGGCATCCCGCGATGCCGCAAAGGTCGCTAACCAAGAAGCGGTAGATCATCCAGGAGAGCACCTTGTGATAGTTCAGATAGTAGACGATCGGTTCGATCATCAGCCCGGTTGCTGCCAGCAGCAGCGCCGAAGCGGCAATACCCAGCGGGCGGGCAGGCCGGTACAGGAAAGCAGTCTGAAGAATCACCTTCAGAAACCGCAGTCCGTCTTTCAAGATACGGAGTTTTGAGTCGCCAGCGCGCTCGTGGTAGGGCATGTCCATCTCGACAATCCGTACCGTGTCGCTCATCATGGCGCGGGCGCTCATCGCTGGGGTGAAGTGCATGCCGTCGGGAAGCGGATATAGATTTTGCAAGGCGCCGCGGCGCACCACCCGCATGCCGCTGGCGGTATCCCGGACGCGATTAGATGAAAATACCGTCAAAATCGTGGCGAAAATCATGTTTCCCAGACGGCGAATCGCCGGCATCCTGCTTTGCTCATTTAGCCGGCAGCCGAGCACCACGTCGGTTTGTTCATCGGCTAGGCACTGGCAGAGGCGGGCGAAAAATTTCGGATCGCAGGTGCCGTCCGCGTCCAAGAAGCCGAGAACGCTCGCGTCAGATCGCCGCCAGGCTTCCTTGATCGCCGCCCCGTACCCCCTATTCTTTGGGAAAACGATCAACCCGATACGATCCCGGTAGCCGCTGGCGATTTCCACCGTGCGGTCGGTGGAGCCGTCGCTCACAACCGTAATCTCAACGTCGGTAATGGGAGAGTGATTGCAAATATATGCTCTAGCGTCGAGTGCAGCGAGAATGATATTCTCGATACTTTCTTCTTCGTTCAGCGCAGGAATAGCAATTAATAGTTTCATTTTGCTCCTAGCGTTGCGTTATCGAAGCGGCGTCCTCCGCCGCGATCGAAGCTGCATCTGCCGCCGCGGTCGAAGCGGCGCGTAGCGCCACGATCGATGCGGCGTTCAGCGTCATGATCGAAGCGGCGCTATTTGCCAAGTGCCATTTGTTGGCAGTTTCGACAATAGTCGGGAGTGTCGAATGCCGCGGCTGCCACCCCAGCACCGTCCGCACGCGGCCCGTTGCCGCGACCAACACTGGAGGATCGCCGGGGCGGCGTCCGGATTCCCGCAACGGAACTCTCCGTCCGGTAACTGCTTCCACCGCCTGCACCACCTCACGGACCGAGTGGCCGCGCCCGGTCCCCAGATTGAATATGCCGCCTGCCCCGCCCTTCCACAAATGATCGAGCGCCAAGGCGTGGGCTTCGGCGAGGTCAGTGACGTGGATGTAATCCCGCACGGCCGTTCCATCGGGCGTGTCATAGTCGCTGCCGAAAACTTCCAGGGCGGGTATCGCGCCATGGGCGGCGCCAATCACGCGCGGAATCAAGTGCGGTTCGGGGTCATGCAGTTCACCTAATTCACCTTCTATGTCCGCGCCAGCCGCGTTGAAATAGCGCAGCGCGACCCATTTGAGCCCATACGCTTCGCCGTGCCAGTGCAGCATCCTCTCGACCATCAATTTCGATTCGCCATAAGGATTAACCGGCGCAGCCGGCGTATCTTCGGTGATCGGCTGTCTAAGCGGATTTCCGTAGACCGCACAAGTGGAGGAGAATACCAGCACATTAACGCGATGGTTTCTCATCGCGTCTAGCAGGTTCAGCGTATTAGTCGTATTGTTCCGGAAGTAGTCCGCTGGGGCGCTCATGGATTCGCCAACATAGGCGAGGGCGGCGAAGTGCAACACAGCTTCAATCGGGTAGGAGTGGAACGCCTGATCTAGTACGGCGGGATCGGCTAGATCGCCAACGACGAGAGGCCCCCAACGAACCGCCTGGAGGTGCCCGCGAACCAGGTTGTCGAGGACAACCGGAACATGCCCCGCTTGAGCCAGGCGCTTGGCAGCATGGCTACCAATGTAGCCTGCACCCCCGGTTACGAGAACATGCACTGCAAGTAGAGTATCACACGAATACCACCACTAAATGTATATCGCCCGTCGGCCTTGTGGGGCAGGTTATCAACCTGCGGCCGATTATCAGTCGGCCCTGGGCGGGGTACAAACCGCCGCCGGTTTAGTAACTGGCCCGGCGAGTACCTAACGGCGGTCAACCGCGAACTCGCCACGGCAGCCCCGGTCCACCCAAATGCCGCGGCGGTCGTAACCCCAGGTGCGGCCTTCTTCACAGGGTGAGCCGCTAATCTGGCGGACTAACCGGACTCCGCGGCCGGTGTCGGCTTCACAGAAAGTTCGCTGGCCATCGTCGGAGGAGCAGCGTAGGACCGCCGGCTCCCGGCGATCCTCATCGCGCCTGTCGCCGCGCCGGTCTTCATCCCAATCCCACTCGCGCCGGCCCCAATCGCCGCTGGTCCGCGCGAACACCCAGCGCTGATTGGAATCGCCATTGGGGTCAAAAACGTTAATGCGAGCGCCATCGCGCGAGGTTCCCCCGGGCACATCCAGCGCCCGCCCGATGCGCGAAAAGATCACAGCGTTGCCGTCTTTGCCGGCCTCTAAGCGAAACATCTGCGCTTCACTGCCATTAAACGGAGTGCCCTGCAACGGAGCGCCATTGCGTTCCTCGACCACCGTCAGCGCATAGCCATTCATCATATTGCGAATGAAAAAATATCCGCCGCGAGCCGGGCGAATTTCCCAAGCCTGGTTGTTCGTGCCGCGCGGCGAAAACTGCAGCACGGTGGTGCGGTCGTTGCGATCGAGATCGAGCACCTTGCCGGACCGGACGCTCGTGATGACGTAGCGGCCGGGACCCTCGAAACCTCCTTGCGCCCACGCGCCGGCGGACGTCGTCATGATCGCCAAGGTGACCTGAATCGCTAGTGTTGATTTGTTCATCGGATTTACCTTATCCATTGGAACATATCCGTGATGCTCTGGACTCTCAAAGGTCCCTTCGATCAGAAACTCGAGATCGTGGCCCACGCCGGACTACAATCCGTCGAACTGGCCGCAGAGCACCTGGCTTGGTCCGATTCTCAGATCGAGGAAAGAAGCGCCTGGCCCGCTCCTTCCGAGGTCATCGCGATCAGCGTCCCGAACTCAGCGCGACTCTTAATCGCCATCAGCCCGGAATATCCAATCGCGACCGCGTCGGAACGGCGATTTCCTTCCGCTCGGAATGAGTGATTTTCTTCGTCGGAATCGGCACAGTACGGCGAAGTCGTAGTGGTCGGCCGTGCCGCCGTATCGTATCCGATCGCCAAACTATCTCCATTAGGCCCGGTCTCATTCATCAATCCCAAAAACGAGCTAAAGCCCGCTGTGGCCCCCGCCTGCTTCACCAGCCCGCGCGAAGTCACCTTCCACGTAAGCACCCGAAGACATCAGGGCAGGAAATATTGGATCACTTGGGGCTGCTGAAAGGGATCACGAGCGCCGGCGAGCGGAAGAACATTGCGGAAGCGCCCATGCACCGCGTTCTTACCTAATGGCGAGCACCCGCATGAATCGTACACGGAATCCACCGCACAAAACCTTCCTGCTTCGCCCTGCTTTTCTCAATCAGCGGTTCGGGGCGCTGCCGGGGCCGGGGTGGCCGAGTTGGGGTCGGGTGCCGACGAACGGGAACTTGGGCAGAGTTAGGTCAAGTGAAGAATGATCTCTGCGCCATCGCCAAGAAATCACGTCCTGTTTCCGTATTTAAGCGTCCAGTCACGGCTGGAAATTCCGGCCGCTGCATGCAACTCGGGATCCAAACTCAACTTTGCAGGATAGATCTGGCCTACCAAGGTACTGGTACGCCTGTGGCACGGGGATATCCGGCGTAAACGGAAACAGCAAAGGAAAGTAGTTTGCTTCAAGGAACCAGGTATCAGTTCTGAAGTGGGCAGTCAACATACCCGGGGCAAGCTCTTCAAAAAGTCTTCGCGCTATGGACGCTGCGTCGCCCGCCGACAGGCCTGACGTAGATCGCAGATAGACGTCCAGGAAGAAGGCGTTAGTTCCTGTCAATTCAAAATCCAAAACAGCATACCTGCTGCCGCCTGCCGACAACGCAGCTTCATCCCGTGTTCCCTCAAGCACCTTCTCGGTGAAGTGTGTCGCGTCACCTCTATAATCAAGTACAGCCCACCGCCCTAACTTAAGCACCCTGGCCACCGGGCCCCGAAACGGATAACCCGACTTTAGTTCAGCCAGAGCGTTCGTATAGTCGTAATCGCCACCGGCTGGGTGCCCGTGAAATTCGAGCTTTAGAAAGTCAAAAACGTTGGTGGACAAGCTGAGCTTAGCGAGCTGTTTCTTTGCCGCCGGTCCGGCGAGAAATTCCCGACCCAACTCCTCAGCACGCAACGGCGTCATCTCCACCGGCGGGACGGTGGTTGCCCGTTGCAGTACCTTTCCAGTAACTTGCTCCCTCCTTTCCGGCCGATCCCCCGCGAGCGCACACAATGTAAGTGCCGCTGAGGCGACGAACCAAATAAGCTGCAACATATCGTGAACCTTCCCAAAGCGTCACTTAGG
>DATFZA010000491.1:0-11890 GCA_035314765.1 Bryobacteraceae bacterium | reverse complement strand
GCTTTGGAGCTGGCCAGAACATGACTCACCGGGCAGATGCCGCACACTCTGGACATCAGTCCCGGCATCTCCTGAAACGGCCTGCCTTCACACAACTTTTCGAAGCCACGGAACTCGGTGACGTGGAAATTGGCCGATTGCACCTGGCCAGAGTCGTCGAGTTGAATGGAGATCTTGGCGTGACCCTCGATCCGCGTGACCGGTTGAATGACAATCTGCCGGCTCATGATCCAAACCTCCTGCCCTCGGTAACCGGCGTCCGCCCCGCCAGCAGGTCCAAAACAAAATCGAAGATCGTATCGGCGGAAGGCGGGCAGCCCGGCAGGTAGTGATCTACCGCGACTACATCCTGAACGCGCAGAACCCGGTCCAGGAGTCTAGGTATGATGCCGTTTCCCGTTGGTACGCCGGCGACCACGGCGCACTCACGGTAGGCCCGCTGCAAGATGTCTTCGAGCGAGAAGAGATTCCTTAGTGCGGTTACGTTCCCAGTGATGGCGCAGTCTCCGAAGGCGACCAGAACCCTGGTGCGCTGCCGGATCAAGCGAATTTCCCGCAAATGATCTTCGTTAGCGACGGCGCCCTCGACCAGGGTGATGTCTACACCTTCGGGAAACTCTTTTGCATCGGCGATCGGCGAATAGCACACATCCACGAGACCAGCCAGGTCGATCAACCGTTCGTCCAGGTCGAGGAAAGACATGTGGCAGCCCGAACAACCTCCGAGCCAGACCGTGGCAAGCCGTGCTTTGTTATGGGCTTGGTCCGTCACTTGGTCAGTCACCTGATCCATAACTTCTGCTCCCGGGCGGTCATAATGTATCGCAGGAAGCTGCGGTCCTTGCGCATCTCCGCCACTGTCTTGCCCTTGGAAAACAGCGCTCCGGTAGGGCATACCTGCACGCACTTTCCGCAACTGGTGCAGGATGCGGACTCACCCCAAGGCTCGCCGAGATCGGAAATGATTCTGGAATTCCGGCCACGCCCGGCGACGTCCCAAGTGTGTGCGCCTTCCACCTCGTCGCAAACGCGAACGCAGCGGGTGCAGAGGATGCAGCGGTTGTGATCCAAACCGAACCTCTCGTGGCTAAGATCTACCGGAAGCTTCGGATACTGGGGCTTGAGCCGGATATGGTCCACGCCCAAATATGCCGCCACATTCTGAAGATCGCAGGCTCCGTTCAGCACGCATACCGAGCATACGTGGTTGCGCTCGGCGAAGAGCAATTCGACGATCAGCTTGCGCTGGGCTTTCAGCGACGCCGTGTTGGTGCGCACCACCATATCCTCGGCAACCTTGGTCAGGCAGGACGGCTGTAGCTTCTTCTGCCCTTCGATCTCTACCAGGCAAAGCCGGCAAGCGCCTATATCCGAAAGCCCGCCTAAGTGACAAAGCCTCGGTATATGGATGCCGCTGTCCCACGCGGCGGAAAAGATCGTCTGCCCTTCCAGTGCCGTGATGGTTTTGCCGTCTACTTCCAGCGTTCTGACACTCATGCGGCCCCCGCTTCGGCTTGGATATTGCAGTGTCCCGCCGGACATCGTCTCTCCCGCACGTGAGCGTCATACTCGCTTCGGAAATGGCGCAACGTGCTGAGAACCGGATTGGGCGCCGCCAGACCGAGGCCGCACAAGCTGGTTTCCTTAAGAAGACCGCACAGCTCTTCGAGCATTGGAAAATCGGCCTCATGGCCTTCGCCCCGCGTCATTCGCGCCAGGATATCGTGCATCTGTACCGTGCCAGCGCGGCAAGGAACGCATTTTCCGCACGACTCCGCCATACAAAACTCCATAAAGAATCGAGCGATATCCACCATGCACGACGTGGTGTCCATGACGATTAGACCGCCGGAGCCCATCATCGCGCCGATCCGCGTAAGCGAGTCGTAGTCCATTGGGAGATCGAGATGTTGCGCCGGAATGCAACCGCCGGCGGGACCTCCGGTTTGCGCCGCCTTGAATTGGCAGCCGGGCGGAACACCGCCGCCGATATCGAACAGGATGGTCCGCAGAGAGGTTCCCACGGGCACCTCGACCAGACCGGTACGCAGGACCCTTCCGGCCAAGGCGAACACTTTCGTTCCGGGGCTGGTAGGGGATCCGATGGCGGCAAACCAACCACCGCCGTTCTCGATGATGGCCGGGATATTCGCGAACGTCTCGACATTGTTGATGAGGGTCGGCTGCCCCCACAGACCGCTCTCGGGCGGATATGGGGGCCTCGGCACCGGCTGCCCACGCTTGCCTTCGATGGAAGCAAGGAGAGCTGTTTCTTCGCCGCAAACGTAGGCGCCAGCGCCGATTCTCAGATCGATTTGAAAACGGAAATTGCTATCGAAGATGCGTCCGCCCAACAACCCTTCCCGTTGGGCTTGCTCCAGCGCGGTCCGGATGCGGGCGATGGCCAAGGGCGATTCGCCGCGCGCATAGATGTAACCTTGCTGTGCGCCCACGGCCCGCCCGGCGATCGTCATTCCTTCCAGAACCCGGTGCGGGTCGCCCTCCAGAACGCTGCGGTTCATGAAGGCGCCGGGATCGCCCTCGTCCGCGTTGCAAACGACGTACTTGACCGAGGATGGATGACGCGCCACCAATTCCCACTTGAGCCCGGCCGGGTACCCAGCTCCGCCGCGGCCCCGCAGCCCGCTTTTCTTGACTTCGCCGATAATCTCTTGCGGCGTCATCTCCGTCGCCGCGCGCAACAGCGCTTGATATCCTCCCTGAGCGATATAGTCGACCACCCGTTCGGGATCGACTTTGCCGGAATTTTCGAGGATAATGCGGCGCTGGCCGGCGCGGAAAGGATGAGTGGGTTCTATGACGCGGCCCTCAAACCTGCTCAGGTCACCGCTCACCAGCGCGGCGCTGTCTTCCGGCTTTACGTCGGCGTAAATAAGGTCGGTGGCAGAACTACGGACCAGCGGGCCGCGCGAGCACCACCCCAAGCATCCGGTGCCGCGGACTTCGATTTCGCCGGCCGCCCCTTGAGCCTCGACCTGGTCCTGAATCGCGGCGCGAACGGCCTCCGCGCCGGCGGAAAGACAACCCGCGACGGTGCAGCAGGAGATGCGGTCTGTCAGGCCCTGCTGGCGCTGGTGCTCGGAATGGCGCATCTGACGTAGAGTGTCAGACGTCATGCGACTTGTCCTCGCAAGCTCGGATGCCCGCTTCCAGTCGAGCCGGCGTCACCCTCGACAAAGATGCGCCGTCGCAGATCGCGATGGGCGCGAGGCCGCAGGAACCGACGCAGCGGCCCTCCTCGATCGTCCATTTCCCGGGATCGCAGTGCCGCTGGGCCGTTTCCATCAGGTCTTTACCGCCCGCCACGTAGCACGCGGTTCCCAGGCAGACTATCGCTGAATGGCGCTGGCGAGGACTAACCCGGAACAAGTGATAGAAGGTAGCGACGCCCAGGACTCGGCTGGGCGGAAGCCTTAATTTCCGCGCAATGTTCTTCAGGAGTGGCGGAGAGAGATAACCGTAGAGTTGCTGCGCGGTGTGAAGAATCTCGATGAGGGCGTCGCCAGAATTTTGATGGCGCGCCATGGCGCGTTCCAATAACCTGCCGCAATCGTCATCCAAAACCGGCCGGTCCTTAGGAACGATCGGGATCACCGCTACCGCGCCCTTCCAGCTCATGATTCATATTAACCAGCAACTCATCGATCACGTGGTGTGTAGCCCTTGCGGCCTGCTTCTCGCAATTCTTATTGTGCTTCGAGCGCAGCCTTTTTCTCTTCCTCTTCCAGTTCGTCCGCCGGAACGACCTTATAGCCGATGAAGATGCTGTCCATCAGCCCGCGTTTCTCTTGGCGCGAAATCAGCATCGCCAAATGTACATGGAATATTCCGAAGGCGATAAACACGAACATGAGTAAGAAGTGAATCAGCCGGAGGTTGGGCAGGCTGATCATACGTGGAATCCAGCCCACGAAGAAGCCCAGAATTGCGCCGTGCTGCAGCACGTTGAACATCACCAAACCGGTGACGATCTCCGCGAACAAGAGCGTGTAAAGGCCAAGGTAGGACAGGGCCGCGAGGGCATTGTGGCCGATCTTCGAAATTGGCTGGGGCAGGATGAAGAGGTAAAACCTCGCCATGTGCCACATTTCCTTCCACTGCGTCGCATGGAGCGGCACGTACTGCCTCCAGCGCACCCAACGGTTGCCCGCGAAGAACAAATAGATGCGCATCAGGAATAACGCAATCAAAATCATCCCGAAGGCTTCATGGACGAAACGGAACCATCCCATCAGGAACGGATAGTTCACTTGGCCCACAATAAACGGCGCTTGGATGTAATAGCCGGTGAACGCAAGTACCCCGATCGAGATGACCATGCCCCAATGGAACAGGCGGAGCGGATACTGCCACACATAGAGCGCGACCGCCGGTCCGAGACTTTGTTCCGGATGCCGGGCGTCCGTCAACGATTTCACTTGCGCGGCTTGCATGGGGTCCTCCCTCTCAATCCAACCTCGGGATAGAATAATTCCTTCCCTGGGCATCGATCACATGTACAGCGCAGGCGATGCACGGATCGAACGAGTGGACGGTTCGCAGAATCTCCAGCGGGCGCGCCGGATCGGCAATGGGCGTGCCCAGCAGCGACGCTTCATAGGGACCCCGCTGACCCTGCGGGTCTCGAGGCCCGGCGTTCCAGGTAGTTGGAACCACAGCCTGATAATTCTTGATTGACTTGCCGCTGATTTCAACCCAATGGCCGAGTGAGCCACGCGGAGCCTCATGCCAGCCGTAGCCTTTCGCCGAGCTTGGCCAGGTGCTGGGATCCCACCGAATGGGGTTGAAGGTCGTCACTTTGCCGTGCGCCAGATTGTCGTCGAGCTGGTCCACCCACGTCTCCAAACGCCGCGCCATCAGTTGCGATTCCAGCGCGCGCGCGGCAATCCTTCCGAGAGTCGAAAATAGCACAGTGGGCGGCGCGTTCAGGGCTTTCAAGGCGCCATCCACCGCCTCCTTGATGTCCTTCTGGCCGGCCGCATAGCCCACTACCATTCGCGCCAGCGGCCCGACTTCCATAGGCTTGCCGTCATAACGCGGCGCCTTCAACCAGGAGTATTTCTTGTCGACATCCAACTGATCGTAAGGCGGCCTGGGACCCGAATACTTCGGATTGGTTTCGCCCTGATAGGGATGCTTGCCGTTGCTGTCGCCGTTCGAATACTCGTACCAGGAGTGGCTGACGAACTCGGAGATCTTGGTTGGGTCCACCGGGTGAACCTTGCTGAGATCGCGGTCGAAGATTGCGCCGCGCGGGAACAGGAAAGTGTTCGGATCTTTCTCGTTCCCGGATGAGTAATCGCCGTAGGAAAGGTAGTTCCCCACGCCCTGGCCAAGCGAGAACCAATCCTTATACAAAGGAGCAATCGCCAGCACGTCCGGAATGTAAACCTGCTCGACAAATTGACGCCCGCTCTTGACCAGTTTGCGGAGAAGATCGATGCGTTCGGGATTAATGACGGCATCCGGCTCGTTCGGATCCATGGCGGTGCTCATGCCGCCGACCAGGAACGACTGCGGGTGCGGATTCTTGCCTCCGAGCACGGCATGGATGCGGATGAAATCCTTCTGCCAAGTCAACGCTTCCAGATAGTGCGCCACGGCCAGCAGATCGACCTCGGGAGGCAGCCGGTAGGCCGGATGACCCCAATAGCCGCTCGCAAACAGGCTCAACTGGCCGCTGTCGACGACGCCCTTCACGCGCTGCTGGATTCCGCGAAAGTAACTCGGGCTGGACTTGTCGTAATCCGAGATGGATTGCGCGATGGACGCTGTCTTGACCGGGTCGGCCTTGAGGGCCGCGGCGACGTCGACCCAGTCCAGGGCGTGCAGATGATAGAAGTGAACCACGTGATCCTGCACCATCTGCGAGCCGGCAATCAGGTCGCGCACAATACGCGCGTTTTCCGGTACGTCGATTTGCAAAGCGTCTTCGACCGCGCGGACGCTCGCCAGTGCGTGAACCATGGTGCAGACGCCGCAGATACGCTGCGCCCATATCCACGCTTCGCGCGGATCGCGGTTTTGCAAGATCAGCTCAATGCCGCGGAACATGGTTCCGGCACTCCAGGCGTCGGAGACCTTTCCGCCGTCCACCTGTGCTTCGATACGAAGGTGGCCTTCAATGCGGGTTACTGGATCGACAACTAGACGTGCCATCTTATGATTCCTTTCTCGTTTCGGCCAACGGTTTCGTTTCAGCCGGCGGCGGCGCTGGAGGTTTGGGCGCAGGCTTGATCAACTGAATCAAGCCGTGAGCGGTAACGCCGGCCAGGACTGCGCCGGTGAGACCCAGCCCCAGTTCGGTCGCGCTAACTTCTACGCCGAAGCCAGGCACGGACGGCAGGCGTTCGTAGAAGGGCGACATATGATCCCAGAAACGCGGTGAGGCGCAGGCGATGCACCCGTGCCCGGCGCGGATCGGCCAGCTCGTATGATCGTTCCATTGCACGATCGGACAATTGAAGGTCGCCGCCGGACCCTTGCAGCCCATCTTGTACAGGCACCAGCCCTTGCGATGCCCTTCATCGCCCCATTCGGTCACGAAACGGCCGGCATCGTAATGCGCGCGCCGTTCGCATTGATCGTGAATGATGCGGCCGTAGGCGAACAGCGGACGGTTGTACTGGTCGAGCGCCGGCAGATCGTTGAACGTCAGATAGTGAACCAGAACCGCGGACGTGTTGGCCGGGTTGTGCGGGCACCCCGCCATGTTGATCACCTTGATCCCGGGCACCGCTTCCTGGACGCCGAGCGCGCCGGTTGGGTTGGGCTTGGCTCGGACCAGACCCCCATCGAAAGCGCAGGCCCCGACCGCAATCGTTGCCGCGGCGTTGCGGCATACTTTTTCGGCGATCTCGAGCGCCGTGCGGCCGCCAATGGTGCAATGAATCCCGTTCTCGGCCGTAGGGATCGCGCCTTCGACCACCACCAGGTACTTCCCCTTGTCTTCCTGGACCACGCGGTCGAGGGCTCGATTCGCGTAGTCGCCCGCGCCCGCCATGATGACTTCGTGATATTCCCACGAGAGCAGGTCGAGGACAACGTCCGCAACGGTAGGATGGTCCGATCGAAGAATCGATTCCGAGCAGCCGGTGCAGTCCTGAAACTGCAGCCATACCAGCACGGGCTTCTTCGCCTTGCCGACCGCGGCCACGGTCTGCGCGAGATAGCGCTCCGGCAGCGCCAGCAGACCCAGCGTGGCGCTGCAAAATTTGACAAGTTGCCGGCGAGTAATGCCTCTCCGAGCCAACGCTGTTCTTATATCAGTTTCCGGTGCTAGCATTTGCCAGTCTCCTCTAGGTCACGAGCATCGCGTCGGCCGAAGCCTTCACAGAAGCTCTTTTGCGCTCTGCGCGAGCGGCCAGCCAAGCGAGCCACTGGTCGAATCCAGCGCCGCTGGTGCAGGACGTTTCGATGATTTCAATCTCGGGACGAATTTTGCGCGCGTTCTCCCGCGCCAATTCCGCTTGAAAGGGGACGTAGGGTAGCAGATCCACTTTAGTCATCAGCATCAGCTCCGCCTTGCGGAAAATGCCCGGATACTTGAGCGGCTTATCTTCCCCTTCAGCGACGCTCAGGACCACCACCTTGGCGTCCTCGCCGAGATCGTAACTGGTGGGACAAACCAGGTTGCCCACGTTTTCAATCAGCAGCAGCTCAAGCCCGTTCTCGAGCCAGTCGCCTAAATGCGTCTCCACCATCCGCGCATCCAGATGGCACGCGCCGCTGGTGGTGATCTGGCGTACCGGATAGCCATAGCGGCGCAAGCGAATCGCATCGTTCTCGGTCTGGATATCGCCAGTCAGGACTGCGGCCCGGGTATCAGCCGGCAAGCGCTCGAGTGTTCGTTCCAGAAGCGCTGTCTTTCCCGCGCCGGGCGAGCCGATGAAGTTCAACGACAGCGTCCTCAGGTCCTTCAACGTGCCGCGTAAGCGCTCCGCAATCTGGTCGTTCTCACTCAGAACTTTTCGTTCCATCGCCACCCGATTCATGCCGCGGCCTCCTTGGCTTCATCCAACTCCAGATACGCAAATTCCAGTTCGTCGCCGCGCCGTCCGTCTTTGGCCAGGCACCATTCGATCTCCAGATCGAGCGGCTCGAGTTCTGTGTTTTTCACTAACGCGCCGAAGCAGAACTCCAGAGATTCCCGATCGACGCCCGCGAACTCACCAATCCGCAGCGCGACTTTCGTTGCCCGGTGTCCCGGATACCGGCGCAGCTCCTGATCGATGGCTTCAAGAACCGAGCTGGCGATGCCCATTTCATGCATTGACGAATCCTCTGCGTTGAACGTACACCCCCGTGCACGTCACCGGCCAAGGGTTCACGGGATGCCTGCCCGTGCGGCGTCAAGCGCGAGTGGATCCTCTTCCAGCGCGCCGAGCTGCCTCAAATCCCGATAGATCCGCGCGGCCTCTTCTTTAGCAACCTTGGCGAACGCGAACCCGACATGAACCAGCACGAAATCTCCCGGCTCAAGGTCCGGAATGTACGCCAGATTCACAGTCTTCCGCACGCCGCAGAAATCGACCCGGGCGGTGCGGAAGGCCGGATCTCCGTCTTCCACGTCGAGAACTCTTCCGGGAACGGACAGGCACATAACTGGCCAGGGAAAAGCAAATCGAGGCCCACACTGGCGCGAAAACGGTGCGCCCAATGTAATGGGTATTTCTGACAGGCGTACAGTGGCACAAGGGCAAATCGCGCGTTGCGTGACTTCACCCAGTTGCGCTATGAGGCGCAAATTTCTCCCCGCCTTTGGCGGGGTCTGGCGTTTTCTACACCGTCTAGCCCCGAATCTAAGTGAGGGACCGAGGGCAATGCCCTCACTTACGATCGGGGTTAGACTTCGGCACAAGTCTGTGCCACCTTAGTTCGGACCAGTTCGTCAACGAATTGATCGAGCGCGGTCCAATCCGTGTACTCGCGATCGTTCGATGTATCGATGGCCCCGCCCGCCTGCCGAGCGATTCGCTTCATCACCAAGCGCAAAAGGAAATTGTATTTGGTGTAAAGAAGCGCTCCAGCGACGGCTTTGATTCGCGCCGGATGCCAACCGGTTTCCGAGAGAAAAGTATCGATCATCCTTTTGACGTCGGATGCGGCTTGTTCGCGCCGTTCAGATGGCGCGGAAACGTCCTCCGCGCCCGCTTCCGAAAGGCTTACAGAAAGGAACGCGGCCGGTATGCTTTCCAGTTCAGCCAGATGGAGCTTCACAAATCTGGTCATCTCCGGTTCGTGTCGCCCCAGATGCACGGATGCAACCAGGATAGCGGCGGAATGCGCGCCAAGCGCGAAACCAGACGGGATGTGCGCGGAATCCACCACATCGGCTGGGACGCCGCGTGCCTGCACCGCTTTTGCCACGTACTCGGCAACATGCCGGGTATGTCCTTGGCGAGTGGCGTATAACACCAGAACAGGTTTCATATGTATCTCCGTTTTGAAGGAACGGAAGCGACTGGACCGGCGCCATTCTGGTCCGGCCAGTGCTGCCGTTAAGGCGAGGTCCGCCGCTTGTCTCAAGTGCGGATCAGGCCGTGACGGTGGCAGCCTTTTCTTTTGCCGCTGCCTTCGGAGCCGTGATCCGAAGGACGCCCTGGTCGAGCGTGGCCTTCGTCTTATCTACCTCGATGGGTTGGGGCATCTCAAATCGCCGGTAGATATCGTTCGAAGCGAACTCCGTCCAGAGCACATTGGCCCGTTCCGTGCCCTTTTCCGACTCGGTCTCGGCATGGACGATGATCTCCGAGGGTGTAACGGTAACTTGCACGTCTTTGGCGTCAAAGCCCGGAAGCGTCATTTGCAGCTCGTACTCTGTGTCGCGCTCTGCCATCTCCGCAGCCGGCCAGCCAAACACCTCGCGCTCCGCCGTTAACCAATCCTCAAGGTCATGACCATGCTGGCGATCGCGCTTCTCGAACAACTCAAATGCCCGGCGCCGGACATCCTCGATCCGTTCCGCAATTTTCGCGAGCACCGGCATGGTCTTCTCCTTTTGATCTTCTATCTTCTGAACTGCGACATTGGACATAATTTTATCTCCTGTCTGTCACATATAGAACCAGCACTCGTTTGTTAAGCATTCGGCAGACCATTAGATGACACAGAACGCTCAGGCGAGCAAGCGCGCGTTCAGTCGCGTTATGCGGTATGGCGCCGCGAATCTCCTATTTGGCCTTTCCGAGCACGCTTGCGGGATCCGCCATATCCGCCAGCGGCAGCACCTCGTATTGGGCATAGTTGTAAACCGGCGCCATGGCGAGGAGAAGATCGAGTTCCTCGTTGGAATTCACCTTGTAGATCCAGGCGCCGCCGTGCTGGCCTATCAGGTGGTAGCGGCACTCCAGCTTGCCGTCGGCTTCGAGCTTCTTGCCATAGTTCGGCTGCTCTGCGATTGCCCTGATCAGCTCAGGTCCGAGGCGTCCGATTTCCAAACGCCAGAGCACGAGAAATTTCACGCGTTGTCTCCTTCAGGGGTGATTATACGGGATTTCGATTCCAACCCGTTGGCGAAAGGCCGTCACCGGTTACCTCTTAGCCAAAGTTAGTCGCTGATCGAACTAAATCGGCTCGCGCAAATCCTTTACGGTACGCACGTATCTGCGCGCGAGCTCTTCAATCCAACCGCCCTCCCGAAGGGCGATGGCGCGCGGTGGAACCAGGTCCGCCCCAATACCCACGGCGGTCGCGCCGGCCGCCAGATATTTTCCCGCAGTCTGTTGAGTGACGCCCCCCGAAGCGATAAACGGCACGTGCGGAAACGGAGCTCTTAGAGCGCGCAGGTAATGCACGCCCCCAATCTGGGCGCATGGAAAAATCTTGACGAAGTCGGAGCCTGCTTTCACCGCAGCCATGATTTCGCTTGACGTCATCACTCCGGGGATAGACGTCACTCCCGCTTTGAGCGTGAACTCAACCACTTCGACGTCGAACCCAGGACTTGTTATGAAGTGAGCTCCCGAATCCAGGCAAGCGCGGGCGGTTTCTATATTCAAGACACTACCGGCGCCGACCACCATCCCCGGATGTTTTTTTAACAAGTGAGCGATCAACTCATTCGCCTTGGGCACTGTCATCGTCAGCTCCGCGATGGGCAGTCCACCGCGCGATACTGCCTCCGCTGCGAACAGAGCATCATCGGGAGTCGCCGCGCGGATGGCCGGCACAATCGCCAGTTCCGCAATGCGCGCGCCCACCTCTTCTTTAGTCATCGATTTGGATGTTCCTCCGTCTCAGTGGACCAGCCTCAAGGAGCAACGTCTGGGTGAGCGTCCTGTGGCGGAAGGGCGTCGCCGGCGCGCGCGAACCATATGTACAAGGCCGGAAGAAGAAAGATGCTCATGACCAGCACCGCCATAAGTCCGCCGACAATAACCATTGCGAATGGCCGCTGAGAATCCGACCCGATTCCGTGCGAGGTCGCGGCCGGAACCAGTCCGAGGGAGGCCACCAGCATGGTCATCAGAATGGGGCGGAATCGCTTCACCGCGCCTTGCTGCACGGCGTCCCGGATAGAGTGCCCGCGGGCGCGCAATTGATTGATGTACTCCAGCATGATGACCCCCGTCATCACAGAAACTCCGAACAGCGCCAGAAATCCGATGCCGGTCGAGACGCTGAAGTTGGTCCCGGTGAAATACAGCGCCAGGATGCCCCCGATCGGCGCCATCGCGACCGTCACCGCGATCAGAGTTGCCCATTTCATTGAGCCGAACATGGAATATAGAATAAAGTAAATCACCAGCAGCGTAAGTGGGATGATCACCATGAGTCTGCGCTGGGCTCGCTGCTGGCTGGCGTATTCGCCGGCCCAATCGATGTGGTAGCCCGCCGGTAGCTTCACTCGTTGGTCCACCTTCTTGAT
>DATFZA010000490.1:0-7058 GCA_035314765.1 Bryobacteraceae bacterium | reverse complement strand
GAAGGACTCACCCATCTCAATCTAACCGAGCCGGAATCGAAGAGCCGCTACATCGTCCCGCTCACGCGCGACAACACTCGCACCATCGATCGGTTTGGCGGCACGGTGCTGCACAGTTCGCGCACCAATCCGGCCAAAATGAAATCTCTGCCGGACTTCTTGAGGGACCAGACCTTCCCGAAAACAGACTCCATTTACGACGTCAGCTCGCACGTCCTCAAGAACATCGAAGGCCTGGGCATCGACTATCTGATCCCCATCGGGGGCGACGACACGTTGAGCTACGCCGCCAAACTTCATTCTATGGGCGTACCGGTCGTCGCCGTTCCCAAGACCATGGACAACGATGTTCGCAACACCGAATACTGCATTGGGTTTTCGACTGCCATCACGCGCGCCACAGACGCTATCAGCCGCCAGCGCACCACCGTTGGCTCGCATGAACGGGTGGGCATTTTTCGCGTGTTCGGCCGGGACGCGGGTTATACCGCCCTCTATACGGCTTACGTTTCTTCGCTGCGTTGCTGTATCCCGGAGTACGACTTCAATCTCGAACGGCTCATCGATATGCTCATTGTCGACAAGCACCGCAATCCCAGCAACTACTGCCTGGTGGTTCTGTCGGAAGGCGCGCAATGGGAGGGTTATCATGTGCGCGAGTACGGTGAAGCCGACGCGTACGGTCATCGCAAGAAAGAGAACATCGCGGAAGCCTTTAGTGAAGAAGTGAAGATGCGGACCAAGGAAGAAACCATCGTCAGCGATCTGACGTACGACCTGCGCAGCGGGGACCCGGACTTCGTGGACAAGCTGATCGCATCGACCTTCGGCACCATGGCGCTGGACGCCGTGCTGGCCGGGCAGAGCGGCGTGATGTCGGCGCTGGTGAACGGCTGCTACAAGATGATGCCGATTCCCGATCCGGCGCTCGGCCCCCGCAAAGTAGACATCGAGACGATGTACAATACCGAACGCTACCGGCCCAACTACGCCAACAAGACCGGACTGCCGATCTTTCTCACCCGTGCGTAACTGGCTTTTCGGCAAGAAGCCCGCGGCTACTCCTCTGCGCGATATCATCGAGCATTTCAACCATGCCGCTGCCGATGAGGAGAATTTTCCGTCCACCATCGATCCGCGCATCTATCATGTCCAGCTCTTACTGCGCTACTTCGGCGACCTGAGTGGAAAACGGGTGCTCGACGTTGGCTGCGGAAAAGGCCGCTTCGCGCGGGTTTTGCGGGAGAAGTATCCGGCCGCGCATCTGTGTGGATTCGACCTAGCGGAAGCGATGCTGCGATCTGCGCCCGCCGGCATCGCCCGCTGCGCCGGATCGATGACCTCGCTTCCACTCAAGTCCGCGGCCTTCGACTGCGTCTATGCGACGGAATCCCTGGAGCACGCCGTGGACATTGAAACCGCGGTGGCTGAGATGTGCCGCGTGTTGAAGCCCAGCGGCAGACTCGTCATTATCGACAAGAACTCCGAGCAATGGGGCCGCCTCAAGACGCCGGAGTGGGAAAAATGGTTCGGCCGGAAGCAACTGGAACTGCTGCTGCGCAAGCACTGCCGTACTGTGTCGAGCCAGCCGATTTCTTATTGGGAAGACGTCGCGCCCGACGGCCTGTTTCTGGCGTGGACGGCCGAGAAATGATCGGCGTAGTCCTTATCGCGCCGGCCATTCGGGCACTCGCCCCGGCGTGTGTGGTACACCGGCGGCATCCATCTGCTTTTCCAGCGCCGGCAAATCCGTATTCACCAGAGTCCGCAATTTACCCACAAGTTCGGACAGCTCCCCGGCCGCAATAGAATAGCTGTCCTGTTGGGTTTGCGTCGGTGGTTCGGTGGTCAGCCGCGTCTCAAACACAATGGTTTGGATCCGGTCCGAAATTGAGTCGCGTTGGTTCTCTTGCCGCCGTTGCAGTTCAGGAGTGCCGTTGAGCTGATCCATCAGACTCTGCAGACGTTTTGCCAACGCCTCGGCTTGATCGTACAGCCGCTCGTCCGCGCTCGATTCCTGTATAGCGCGCTGAATGGCCGCGAGCCGCGCCTTGGTGCTGTTGGCGACCTCCGTTGCAGCGCCCAGCGCCTTCCTCAGCGTGTTCAACTTGGCCGAAAAATCCGTCTGCGCCGCGCTTTGTTCGGAGTCCACTTGCACCGCCCTCGGTTCGCCCATCGCAACCGTCTTGCCCTCGAAATGCCGCATCAGGGTGACTTTGTATGTTCCGGGCGGTACGAAAAAACCAGCCGGCGGCCCGAAGAACGTGTCCTCATCGTCCTCCACCGGCGGCCGCGGCGGAGGCAGAATCGGCGCGGGATAGCGCAGATCCCACGCCACGCGATGAAAACCGCTCGCATTGGGCGCTGTCAAGCGCCGCACCACCGCGCCGCGCGCGTCCGTGACCACCAGCGTGAGCGCCGGCGGCTCCTCTTCCGCCTCTTGCACCAGCCGGTCCAGTGCCGGGTAGGCCAACTCCTGCTTCTTCTTCTCCGCTTCCTTTTCGGCTTCCTTGCGCTGGTCCCGGATCGACTTCACGCTATCACGCAGGTAATAAGTAAACACCGCGCCAGCCGGCGGATTCTCGGCCGTGAAGTAGGCCTCGCCCTGAAACGCCTTACCACGCAGTCCCAACGGCTGCGCTTCAATATACTCGGTTGCGGGCTTCACGGCAAACAGCAAGGCCTCTTGCTTCAGCGAATCGGCAGTCAGATTTCGCAGCGGCGTGTAGTCATCCAGAATATAAATACCGCGTCCGAACGTGGCCAGCACCAGATCGTTCTCGCGCTTCTGGATGACCAGATCCTTAACCGCGATGGTCGGCATGCCGCCGCGCAGCTTGATCCATTTGCCGCCCCCATCGAGCGTGAAGTAGACGCCGAACTCCGTTCCGATGAAGAGCAGCTTCGCGTTCACCGGATCCTCGGCGATTGCCAGCACCGCGCCATTTTCTGGCAAATCGCTTTCAATATGCGTCCACGTGACGCCGCGGTCGGTGCTCTTGAGCAAATACGGTTTGAAGTCGCCGTTCTTATGGTTGTCGGCCGCGGCGTAAACGGTTCCCGCGTCGAGTTGCGAGGCAAACACGCGCGCCATGTAGGCCCGCTCGGGAACGCCCGGCAGATCGCACTTGCGCCAGCGCGCGCCACCGTTCTCGCTCACCTGCACCAGCCCATCGTCGGTTCCAACATAAAGGAGCCCCTCTGTTTTCGACGATTCCGCAATCGTGGAAATGTTTCCATAAAAGGCCGTCGAGGTATTCTTCGCCACCGCATCCGGCGGCCAGACGCGGCCCATCACCGGAAGCTGATTCCGGTCCAGATGGCGCGTAAGGTCGTCCGAGACCTTCTTCCAGGAATTGCCCCGGTCGTCGCTGCGATACAGGAACTGCGCGCCAAAATACAGCCGGGTGTGCGAGTGCGGGCTGACGATCATCGGCGCGTCCCAATTCCAGCGCAGGGGCGCGTCGTTCTTGGTCTCCTGCGGTTGGATCCCGATCTTCTCGCCAGTCTTGCGATTGTAGCGGACCATCACGCCGTTTTGCGACTCGGCATAAACCGTGTCGGGATCCTGCGGGTCGACGCGCGAAACAAAACCATCTCCAAACGTTGTAATGAACCAATCGGAGTTCGGAATTCCACTCGCGCTCCGATTTCTTGACGGTCCGCCCAAACTCGCGTTGTCCTGCGTGCCTCCGTAGACGTAGTAATAGGGCTTCGAATTGTCGGCATCTACGTCGTAAAACTGCGTGATGGGGAGATTCGCTTTGAACTGCCAGGTTGCCCCGCGTTCCCAGGTCTCATACACTCCACCGTCGCAACCTACCAGCAGATGATCCGGATTATCCGGATCGATCCAAACGGTGTGGGAATCGCTATGTTTGTTGCGGTCACCCAGCCGCCGTACTGTCTTGCCGCCATCGTCGGAAGTGCTCAGGTTCGTGTCGGGTATGTAAATCCGGCTTGCAAATTTCGGATCGGCGATGATTTGCGAGTAATACATGGCGAGCGCGCCGAAATCGCTGCGCTTTTCCCACGATTCCCCGGAATCTGTGGACCGGTAGATCCCGGTCCCTTTGTCCGTAGCCTCCACGCGCGCGTATACCAGGCCGGGCTGCGCCAACGAGAACGCCATTCCGATGCGCCCGATATCTCCGGCCGGCAACCCGGTTTTGATTTTGCGCCAGGTCAACCCCGCGTCGTCGGATTTGTAAATGGCCGACTCCGGCCCGCCATCGATCAGGGTCCACTGATGCCGGCGGCGCTGGTAGGCAGCGGCTAGCAGCGTGTCGGGATGATTGGGGTCCTGCTCGACATCGTTGACGCCGGTGTTGTCGCTGATGGTTAGGACATTCTTCCAATTTTTGCCGCCATCGGTGGATTTGAAAACGCCGCGATCCCCGCCCGGCGCCCACAAAGGCCCGGCGGCGGCAACATAAATCACGTTGGAATCGCGCGGGTCAATCAAAATGCGACCGATATGTTCTGAAGTCTTGAGGCCCAGATTGCGCCACGTCTTTCCGCCATCGTCCGAACGATATATGCCGTCGCCATAGCTGACGCTGCGCTGCGAGTTGTTCTCGCCTGTGCCCACCCACACGGTGTTCGCGTTCTTGGGATCGAGCGAGATCGTCGCGATAGAATACGAACCCTGATCGTCAAACACGGGTTTCCAAGTGATCCCGTCGTTGTTCGTCTTCCACACGCCGCCAGACGCCGCGCAGATGTAGTATTCGGCGTGATTCCGTGGGTTGACCGCGAAACAGGTGACGCGCCCGGCCACGCCGCCCGGTCCGATGGATCGCAGGTGCAGGCCCGCGAAGGTGGCCGCGGTAAGAGAACCCGGCGCTTCCGGAGGCGTCTGGCTGAAGCCTAGAGTGACGGCGAAAAGAGCGATGGCGAATCTCATGGAAAGCGAAAGTATAGCGCAGTGGGCGATACTGGCAGGCATGAGATTGACGACGGCGATATTACTCGGAACCGCGCTCCTCTACGGCCAAACGCCACGCAAACCGTTTCAGGCGCAGGCGTCTTCGACGATATCGCTTGCCGAAAAGCAAGGCTCCGAGACGCTCGAAATCACCAACGTCACCTATGAAGTGATCTCGACCTTCGTTCCCGGCCGTCCGAAAGACGAGCGATTGCTGCTGCGCAAGACCGTTTCTTCAAAGGTCATCTTGGATGAGCCGGGTTCCGAGGCGACGACGAAATTGGAGGCTTGGCAGTTGGGAACCAATCTCAGCCAGAAACCGCTGTACACAATCCAAGCGAGTGGAACTGACGGACATACGGTAGACGGAACGCTCTTCGTCGTTGACCGTGGTCTCGAAGACGTGGAATGGTGGTCGGTCTATCAAATCGGCACGGGCAAGCATCTTTTTTATACCTATGTCCCGTTAGTCGGCTTTTCTATTTCCAGGGAAGTATTGGAGCGGCGCTATCTTGGCCTCGAAATCCCGCCCGACGACGCAACCGATCCACGTCTCAAAAACCCAAACGTAGTAGGCGTATTGACGTACGCGTCCGCGGAAGGACTCAAGAAAGAAGCGCTGTTGACGTCCGACGACCCCCAAGCAGGCGCAAACGCTGCGTTCTTACGCCGACGCCACGCGGACCCTCTCGTTGAACGAAGGTCTTCCGCCGCAGGGTCTGACAATCCGGATCAGTCAGAATGCTCCGTCTCCCGCTAACACGCAGACTGTGACGATTCCGTTGGCCGGCGACGATCTGGATCTTGCGCATGCAGTGCTACCAAAAGGCTTGCACCTGGCGCGCTGGAAGCGCTAAGAACGCCACAGCCAACCGCTCCGTTACCGTCGCGGCTCGGTAAGCCGAGCCTGCGCGTACACAGGCTAAAGCCTGTGCCACGAGATGCTGCTGACTGCTTGAATTAAGTAGCACTTCCGTCTAGCCCCGAACGTCAGTGAGGGGACCGGCGCTCGATTCCCTCACTGACGCTCGGGACAGACGTGGTGTCAATATGGTTCAGATATGTAGAAACTCCAGGGCTCGGTAAGCCCAGCCGCGCGCGTCAGCAAGCGGTCCAGCCCTCCTACCGCCGAAGCACTTGAAATCGAAATGAATAACCAAGCCCGACAAAATGATCGACCGCGGCCGCCGAAAGACCAACGCCGACTTGAATATCCATTTGCTGTTGGGGCGCAATCTTATAGGCGGCGCCGAAATGCAGCAGATGACGCGGCCCGCCGCGTTGCGGAAAGTCACCCGCATACTCGATAAATGCGTCCATTGGTTTAGTAAGTTGACGATCGAGGAGAAAAGTGGACTCGCCAATAACATTGCGTTCAGCGCCTTGAGTTGGCCAATACACGGCCAATTGCCCGGCGGCGGTCCAATTATCAGAGAGCTTGCGCGACCAGGGCAGTTGCACGCCCGGGTCGTACCCGTGGCTCGACACGGCGGCTGCACCGGTGGGGATGCTCAAGAAGACGATCAACGATACGTCAAATCCCGCTGCCGGGCCGAGTTGTTGTTTCAAGCCGATGGCGAGGTCTCCGAAGCCCGAAACGGCAACACTTCCGGAAGGGACATCGCGATAATAATCCGGAACCGAAAAACGCACTTCGGTAGTGCCACCTACGCCAAAGCGCAGCGAAGTCTCCGGACCGTCGAAGCTGTTCTGCCCTTGAGCGCTGCTGAAGAGGATGCCGTTCTCCACTTGGAAACTGCCCTTCGGTACGACGACACTGGAGTTGGCAACGGCTGGCCGATCCGTTGAGATAGGTTCATCGCCCGGAGGTGGGCTCTGGCCCAGCAGAATCGGTCCAGTCAAAATGACAACCAAGGCGCATGGTCGTATCCATGTGTGGGTGAACGCCACATAGCGTATTATGCTATCTCGGAGGGTGAATGACACGAAAACGGCTGCTTACCGTGGCAACCACGATCTGGCTAGGAGTCTGCATGGCGGCCGAGAGCACCGAGCGCTTCAAGACCCGCCTTTCGACCGTGGCCATGGACGCTTCCATGCGAATCACCGTGGCCGGCACGGGTGCCGCCTCGGCCTCGCTCACGGGCAACCGTTTGACGGTCGAAGGGAG
>DATFZA010000489.1:0-8662 GCA_035314765.1 Bryobacteraceae bacterium | reverse complement strand
GGGCATCGACGAACACCGCGACCCAACCGAACCGCCGGCATGGGATTAGTTCTCGACTCCAGCGTCCTCATCGCCGCTGAGCGCGAACAGCGATCCGTCAGCAACCTGCTCGCATCCCTCCAAACGGACCACGCAGAAACCCTGTTCATGGAACTGGAGCACGGATGGCATCGTGCCAACACTCCGGACACCGCAACCAAGCGCCGGGCCTACCTTGATGAGGTCTTCGCTGTCATCCCGGTTGAGCCGTTCACGCGTGAAATGGCGGTGCTCGCCGCCAGAATCGACGCTGAAGCCCGACAACTCGGGATCGCGATCGCCGTATCTGACCTACTCATCGCGGTCACTGCGCTCCACTACGGCTATGCCGTAGGAACACGCAACGTTCGCCACTTCCGTATCATTCCGGGTCTGACCGTCCCCTCTCTTTAGCACCCAGCCCGAACGGATCCACCAAAGCCTCCCGTCTTTCGGAGCGTATTATCGGCCTGATACAAGACCTTCAGTCACGAACAGGTGCCACGCCCCGGCGAGCTCGCTCAAGTCGAGCTTGCAAATCCTGGCGCTCTAGCTCGACCCAACTCCATTGCAATAAACGCCCTCGCGCTGTTCCACGTGTTCGCTCGCCATCATGCCTGGCGGGATCGGTGTTCAGCATGCCACACCCGCAAAGCGTTCGCCGAGCGTTCACCACGCTCTTCTCGCAATGACGCCAGTTTCACTCCCGGCCTTGAGGCCGGAAACTGATTCTCGCCGCGCCCGGTCGTAAGACGACGAATGCGCCCTCCAATTGCGAGCGATGTTCCTCAACCAGTTGCAAAACAGACTCAACGAGCGAACCTCGCGCCAACGCCGGGAATCGGATCAAAATTACACCCGGTGAATCCATGCGCCCGGCGAACACCAGTCAGCCAAAGTCCTTGTCCTCGGTCAGAAGTATACGGCTCTCCTACAGCGCGTCCACGGAACACTCTGAAACTCGCCCACCGCGAGCACATCATGGCCATGTGCGCGCAGAATTCGAACCGCCGCAAAATCGCAGCATTCGTCCGACTAGGAAACGCATTGCTTGCGCCTATTAGGAACTGAGGGCCAGACCGGTTCTATATAGGGTAATACGCCTCGTGCGCGATCGTGTCGGCAGCGTACGCCAACGCTGCCCGAATGTCGGCCGCCACCAACCGAGGATACGCATCCAGCAGATCCTCGATCGTTGCACCCTCGGCGAGTTTGCGCAATAGAATCTCAACCGGTATCCGTGTCCCGCGAATTACCGGCTTACCTTGCATCACGCTTGCGTTGATCTCCACCCGGTCCGCCATTGGTCTTGCGCAATACCCTTTCGCAACTCCATCGTATCAGCACCATCGCCAAACGGTCCCCCAAGGAAACCTCAATCCTACGAAAAATAGACTGCCGCAACCCGGGCCGTATGAATAACTTAAGCCTCTCCGCTCCGCTCCCCGTTTTGTTCTATCCGTGTTCATCTGCGTTCATCGGCGGCCATATTTTCATCCGCGCTGGTCGGCGTCGCGCAAGTGGCGCCAAAGCGAGTCACGGCAACCGCAAAAATATCTAGCGCCTCATTTTCAATAATTTACCGCGAATCCAATGACCCGCCACCAACCCCCCACCCCGTATCCTGGTTCTGTCAGGAGAATTATTCGTATGAGATCAGACGCACAAATAGAAGCTTCTCGCCTCAACGGCGCTAAATCGCATGGTCCAATTACCGCGGAAGGCAAGCAGCGTTCTTCACAAAACGCCGTAAAGCATGGCCTTTCCGCCAGAACGGTCGTCCTCTGTAATGAGGATCACGCCCTTTTTGATCAACTCGAGCAGGATTATATCGATTCTCTCCAACCTTGTACTGTCCTCGAACTCCATCTCGTCCAGCACATCGCCGTCGCCGAGTGGCGCGTTCGCCGCGCCTGGGCCGTCGACACCGCCATCAACGACATCAGCATCACCCGGCACAAAGATCAGGATGACCGCGAGAACCCCTGCCTGGATGACGACTACCGCCTCGCCCTCAACCAGATGCGAGTCGAAAAGGATACCTCCCCGCTCCAGCGTGCCACCGCCCGCCTGGAACGGGCTCGCTCCCGGGCCATGGCCGAGTTCCATCGCCTCCGCAAGATCCGTCCCGAAGGTGCACAACCCATTCAAATCACTCGCCCAGACGTCTCCACCACCGGCCGCGATCCAGCCCAATACGTCCAGCGCCAGAACCAACCCAAACCCCAGCCCATCGGCGCCGTCTCAACGCCGCAATCGTCCCCCCAAGAGCCTTGTTTAGTCTTCCCCGACTACCCGAAACCGGAAGAAGACCAGTTTGGAGAGCCTCTCCCGCCCATTCCCCTGGAGCCCTTAGCCGCCTGAGGCCCCGGGGACGCGCCAGCATGTTAGTCCAGTTTCGGACCAAAGCCCAAAATGCGCAAGATAGCGATCCGGTCCTTCCCCTCGCCGACGAATCCGACCCCATTGCCTTCGCTCGCGATCGCTTCGGTTTCATCGCCGATCCCCAGCAGCAGCGTGTCCTTCGCCCCGGCGCTATCCGCGGCTTATTGAACTGCACCCGCCAGTGGGGCAAATCCACCGTCATCGCCATCAAAGCCGTGCATCATGCCTTCACTCGCCCCGGCGCTCTCGTCGTCGTTTGTTCGCCCTCGCTGCGCCAGTCCCGCGAATTTTGCCGGAAAATCCTCCACTTTCTCCAGAAACTCGGCATAAATTCGCTCGATCTCCCCAACGGCTCTCGAATTGTTGGGCTGCCGGCCAACGAGAACACCATCCGCGGATTTTCCGCCGTCACCATGCTCTTGATCGATGAGGCCGCCCGCGTCTCCGATGCCCTCTATGCCGCTGCCAAGCCCATGCTCGCCACTACTAACGGCGAAATGTGGCTCATGTCGACTCCGCATGGCGCTCGCGGCTTCTTCCATCGCGAATGGATGGACGCCGTCTCCGATTGGGAGCGCGTCTGCGTCACCGCCGCGGAATGCCCCCGGATCGTTCCCGCGTTCTTAGAGGAGGAAAAGCGCTCTTTAGGCGAACTGCGCTTCCGTCAGGAATATTGTTGCGAGTTCGTCCAGGACGGCCGCACCGTCTTCCCCACCGCCTGGATTGAGTCCGCTTTTGCGCCCTGGCTGCGCGCCAGTGAGCGCCGGCTCGGCGCGCAGTTCGCCGTCTGCGTCGATCTCGGTCAGCAGGCCGACCCCACAGCCATCGCTGTCCTCGAAACCTGGACTGAGCCCACCGGCGAGTTCAATCCCGTCACCTTCGAGCACCCCAAACGCCGCCATCATGCCGTCCGCTGGCTCCAACGCGTTCCCCTAGGCACGAGCTACGTCGATGTGGTCCGAAACATTTTCTCCCTGGTTCGTCAGTGGAAGCAACTGGGCGATTGCGCAGTCGTAGTGGACGCCACCGGAGTAGGCGCGGCGGTCCTCGACATGCTCAAGCAAGCCTCCTGGCGCGAGCCGCACTGCCGCCTGGTTCCGGTGGTCTTCACGGCAGGCGAGCGCGACACGTTCCACCTCGACCGCTGGCACGTCCCCAAGCGCGACCTGATCCAAGGCCTGGCCGTAGTCCTGGAATCCGCCGGCCTCCTGATTGAACCAAGACTCCAGGAATCCGCAGCCCTCCGCCGCGAACTACAAAACATCCGCTGGGAAATCTCCCCCACCGGCCGAGACCAATTCTCCGGCGCCAAAGAGCACGACGACCTGGTCATGGCCCTAACCCTAGGCGTCTGGTGGTCGAGAAAATGTGGGGCAACGTGTTAGCCTGCGGCGGGTCGCTAACTAAGTTGCTAACCCGCCCACGACACCAACGCCGGAAAATTGGGGACTGCCCACGGATTTCCGGCCTCTCAATTCTCCTACAACCCCGCTACCCTCTCGGCCGGAAATTCGCTGGCTGTCCCCTTTTTTCCGGCCCACCAACCACGCTCCCGCTTTGCGCGTACGATAGAGTCTTGGACTACGACGTCTCTCCTCCCCGTATTGAAGGACGGCAACGGCGCGGCGGCTGCCTCTATCTGGCGGTCGCGGCCGTAGTACTGTTCTTCGGCTCCCGCATCCTCGCCGGCTTTGTCATCGATTATCAATGGTGGCGGGAAATGCACCAGATGGAAACCTGGCTCTATCTGTTGCTCTATGAAACTGTCCCGATTGCCGTAGTGTCCGTGCTCGCATTCGTGATATTCTTCATCGCGCACGCACGCGGTCTCAAGCATGCCAGAACGGGCCTGCGGGATCGCCCCACCTACGCTCTGGTATCGACGCTCGTCATCGCGTTCGGCGCGCTTGTGGTCGCCATGGCCGTGGTGGACAGCAATGCCGTGGTCCGCTATTTCGGAGGACGCACCGTGGCCGGCGCGGCGCTGGCCTGGCACGATCCGGAGTTCAACAACCCGCTGGCCTTCTACCTCTTTCAACTGCCGTTTTACACCGTTGTGTTGCGGGTGTTGCTCACATTGACCGTGCTCGCGGCAGTTCTGTATTGGGGTACGGCGCGCGCTTGGGAACTGGGCAGAATCATGCCGGACCTGCGCAGCGCCCAGGGACTGAGTTTTTCCGATCTGCGCCTCACCGGCGCTCTCGAATCCTGGTTCTTCAAGGGTCTGGGTGGCGTATTTCTGGTCGCCCTGGCCGCATCGTTCTTTCTCAGCCGCTACGATCTGCTCCTGACGCAGCATGGGTTCATGGTCGGCATGGACTATGTCAACCACAACGTCAGCCTACCGTTGCAATGGCTGTTGATCGTCACCTGCTTGGTGTCGGCGGCCGCACTGATGTTGGGGCGCTGGAAGATCGCGCTATCGTTGGTGGCCGCTCTGCTCTTGAGAGCGTTTGTTCCGTCGATTGTCTCCGCGGTCTACGTGCGGCCGAACGAAATCTCCATCGAGCGGCCTTTCATTCAGCGGCACATTGAAGCTACCCGCAGCGCTTATGCCATCGATCAACACGTGCGCGAGGTGGAGTTCCACGCCAAGCCGGAGCAGGCCATCGACGTTACCGCAAACAAGCCGCTGCTCGACAATGTGCGCCTTTGGGACTGGCCGGCTTTCCATGAAACGCTGTCGCAGATTCAGCCGTATCGTCCGTACTCTTATTCCCCGACCGATGTCGACCGCTACGTGATCGACGGTCAATACCGGCAGGTGCTGCTGGCCGCGCGTGAACTCGATCTGGAACAGTTGGGCGACGCGCGGCAACGCTGGATCAATCCGCACTTCATCTATACCCACGGCTACGGCATCGTGATGGCGGAGGCCAACCAGATTACGGCCAATGGGCTGCCCGCGCTATTTGTGAAAGACGCTCCGCCCGTCATCACCGCGCCCGGGCTCAAGTTCACGCGGCCGCAGATTTACTATGGCGAGCAAACCGAGGACCCGGTGTTCGTTCGCACCGCGCAGCCGGAGTTCGACTATCCGGCAGGCGAGCACAATATGGAAACGCGGTATGACGGCAGCGGCGGCTTTCCGATCTCGAATTTTCTGCTGCGGGGCGCGGCGGCAACCGCGCGCGGCGATTGGAACATCCTGCTCACTACCTACCTGACTCCGGAAAGCCGCATGATGATTCACCGCCACGTCACCGATCGCGTCAGCACGCTCGCCGATTTCATTCTGTGGGATCCCGATCCTTATCTGGTGCTCAGAGACGACGGGCGCCTGACCTGGATCATCGACGGTTACATGACCACGGATGTTCACCCTTATTCGGCGGATACTTACATACCAGGCCGCGGGACCCTCAACTACATTCGCAACTCAGTAAAAGCGACGGTCGACGCTTATGATGGCTCGGTCCACCTCTACATTTTCGACACCGACGACCCGCTGATCGAGGCGTATCGCCATCTGTTTCCACAACTCTTTGAGCCCGCGTCTAATATGCCGGCCGACCTGCGCCGGCATGCCCGCTATCCGCAACTGATCTTCTCGATCCAAGCCAATATCTACCGGCTGTTTCATATGCGCGACGCGGATACGTTCTATAACAAGTCCGATGCCTGGGATGTTGCGAATTTCACGACCACGCAGGAAGGGAAGCCGGGACCGGCCGCGCCCAACTATGTGGTCGCCACGCTGCCCGGCGAACAGAAACCCGAATTTCTGCTGATGCTGCCCTTCACGCCGCGCGGCCGCGACAATCTGATCGGGCTGGTGATGGCCCGCTGCGATGGCGAACATCTCGGCGAAAAAATCGTTCTGGAGCTTTCGAAGCAGGAATTACTCTTGGGCCCGATGCAAGTGGAAGCGCGGATTAACCAGGACCAGACGATCTCCAAAGATTTGACGCTCTGGAATCAGCAGGGATCGCGGGTGCTGCGTGGACAGATGCTGGTGTTGCCAATCCAGCAGACATTTCTTTACGTGGAGCCGATTTATCTGCAAGCCGCGCAGGCCAAGATGCCGCAGTTGAAGAAGATCGCATTGGCGGTCGGAAACACGCTGATTTACACCGATTCCTACGAGGAGGCGCTAGCGCAACTGGCCGGCCGGCAACCGGCGGTTCCGGCTCCCGCGGCATCGCCTTCGACGCCAGTATCAGCGGAAGCGCCCGCTTCCGACGCAAGAATCGGGGAGATCCGCCACCACCTGGAACGCTACCGGGATTTGGTCGGCCAAGGCAAATGGTCCGACGCGGGCAAGGAACTCGAGGCGATTCAAGCCATCGTGGGAAAATGACAGGATGCTAACTCTGAGTGACGCCAGGCGGGCAATCGACGCCGCCGAGAAGAAGGTCACGGCCAACATCGCGGTCGCCGACGCTGGCGGCAATCTGGTTGCGCACGTGCGCATGGCCAACCACGGCCCGGGCCTTCGACATCGCCACCAAGGACCTGGCTGCCCATAGCCAATCCGGCGGGCAATTCTTCGGAATCCACGCCTCCAATAACGGAAGAATCATGATTTTCGCGGGCGGCATTTCCGCTGAAGCGCGATGGCAAGGTGGTCGGGGCCATCGGGGTGAGCGGCGGCTCTGGCGACCAGGATCACGCCGTGGCCGAAGCGGGCGCGGCGGCGTTCTAGCCAGTCTGTCGCGCGTGCGGGGCTCCGATAAGACAGCGCCTTTAGGCAATGACCCACTAAGCAATTCATACTATCCGGCCGATAGTACCAGTGGAGAAAGCCTTGAGCACCACGCAATCCCTGCCGCTCACTCATCCGCCGCGCGCGACTCCGCTGCAAAACCGGGTTCAAAGCTGGCTCACGCCATCGTTTTGCGACGTATTTTTTCTGGCCTTCATCGGCTGGTCCTTCATGGCCTCCGGAACTGGCTGGAGCCGCCTCTTATGGGATGGCGACACCAGCCTGCACACTGCCATCGGCCGATGGATTCTGGATCATGGCCACATTCCTGTGACCGATCCGTTCTCTTTCACTCAGCCGGGCACGCCCTGGCTCGCGGTGGAGTGGGGCACGGAAGTCCTTTTTGCCTCGCTGCTGCAAGCTTTCGGGCTGAAGGGAATCGTCTTCCTTTGCGGCGCAATGATCGCCGCCCTTATCGCCATTCTGTTGCGCACCATGCTCAGCGCCGGCTCTGACGGGCTGTTTTCCATCATTGTGGCTCTGCTTGCCTCCAACGCCCTTTCGCTCCACTACCACGCGCGTCCGCATCTGTTCACGCTGCTATTTCTGGCCATCACCGCATGGATCGTCACCCAGGACCGCCAGCAGCCCACACGCTGGATATGGCTGCTGCCCGGGCTCACGGCGCTGTGGGTCAATCTGCATCCGGGCTTTGCCATTCTATTCGCGTACCTCGGAGTTCTCGTGGCCGGTAGCGCTATCGAATGGACATTGGGAAATGGCTTGTTAGCCCAAACCATGCGCTACGCCTGGGTCATGTTGGCTTGCGGCGCCGCTACGTTTCTCAATCCGTTTGGATGGAAACTCAACGCTGAAGTCCTGTCGTATTTCCGGGCGTCCGGCATGATGGACCTCATTCAGGAGTTCCAGGCGCCCACTTTCCGCTCCGCTCCACAGCTTTGCTTCCTCGCGTTCCTGCTAGCCGGCTTGGCCTTGTGCGGGTTGTTCTTATCCCAGAAACGCGTGGTCGAACCGCTGCTCATCCTTGGCCTGGCTTATGCCTCGCTTACCTCCGTCCGCCATAGCACCGTTTTCGTGGTAATCGTCGCGCCGTTAATTGCCGCGGAGCTGTCCAGGTACTGGCGAAATTGGGTGGAGCGGCAGCCGCGAAATTCCGCGGCCCGGATTCTCGACGCTCTCTCCGAAGAAAAGCGCCCCGCGTTCTCCCGGAACAGCGTGTGGATCGTTGCCGGCCTCGCCGCTATTTTCTTCTGGGCGCCGGAGGGCCAGTGGCCCACCGGTTTCGACCGCGACCTCTTTCCGGTCGACATCGCGGCAAGACATCCGGAGTTGGCCGGCGCTCGCCTGTTCACCAGCGAACAGTGGGCCGACTATCTGTTGCTGCGCAACTATCCCCGGCAGACTGTTTTTTATGACGACCGCTCGGTTTACGGAGAAAAGATGTTCCGCCTGGTGCAGAACCTTCTGAACGGCGGGGCCGGATGGCAAGCCGCGCTCGATCAATACCACACCGAACTGGTACTCATCCCGCCCAAATCGCCGCTCTCGGCCCGTCTGCATGAATCGCTCGCCTGGACCATGGTCGACCAAAAC
>DATFZA010000488.1:0-7400 GCA_035314765.1 Bryobacteraceae bacterium | reverse complement strand
TGGCAGCAGTTGGTGCACCCCGCATCCAGCACTTGGCAGCAGTTGGTGCACCCCGCATCCAGCACTTAGCAGCAGTTGGTGCACCCCGCATCCAGCACTTGGCAGCAGTTGGTGCACCCCGCATCCAGCACTTGGCAGCATCCAGCATCCAGCAGCTTCTGGCAGCAGAAGGTGGCACAGGCTTTAGCCTGTGCAGTCCCAGCGCTAAAGAGGCACAAGCATGAGCGCCAGTTACCCCATCATGACATCGCTGAGCACAGCCGCGGCCATGGCTGCGGACCGCGCCGCTCAAGCATTGTTGTCAATGCAGACCCAGTCTGGCTATTGGCAGGCTGAACTGACTGCCGACACCACCCTGGAATCGGACTGGATCCTGCTCCAGCTCTGGCTTCATCCACCGCAAAATGGCGTCTGGAACCCTCCCAACCGGGAACTGGTGGACAAAGCGGTCCGCTCCATCGTGGCGCGCCAACTGCCGGACGGCGGATTCAACATTTATCCCCAGGGTCCCGCTGAAGTCAATGCTACGGTCAAAGCTTACTTTGCCCTGAAGCTGGCAGCCCTTCCAGAGACGCAGGAAGCCCTGGATCGAGCCAAGGAACGCATTCTCGCTCTCGGTGGCATCCAGGCTGCCAATAGTTACGTCAAGATCAACCTGAGCCTTTTCGATCTTTTCCCACGCGAATACTGCCCCGCGATTCCGCCCGAAATCATGCTCACGCCGGCCAACTTCATCTACCAGATGTCGTCGTGGACGCGGGCCATCGTTGTTTCGCTCTCGATCGTCTACGCCCATCAGCCCCGGCGTCCGGTCCCGACTGGGTTCGATTTGCAGGAATTGTTCTTGCCTGGCGTGCCGCTTGGCTACCAGTTCGACAAAGCGGTTGTAACCTGGCGTAACTTCTACTTGGTCTTGGATCGCTGCGCCAAGCTTTGGGAACGATTCGGCTCGAAAACGATCCGCCGGCATGCCATCAAGTTGGCCGAGAAGTGGGTTCTGGAGCGAACCGACCATACGGACGGGCTGGCGGCGATTTACCCGCCCATGCAATACGTCATTATGGCGTTGGATCTGCTGGGCTATGCTCCCGATCATCCCCAGCGCGTGGAAGCGCAACGGGAATTCGACGCACTGATGGTCAACGACCAAGACCGTTTCTTTTTCCAACCTTGTTTTTCCGTGGTGTGGGACACCGCGATCGCCGCCTACGCTTTGGGCGAATCGCAGCAACCGCCGCGGCAGGCTCTGCGCGAAGCCGCGGATTGGCTCTTGACCAAGGAAGTGCGCCGCAAAGGGGATTGGTCTGTAAAACGTCCTAAGACCCCACCCTCGGGCTGGTATTTCGAATTTGCCAATGAGTTCTATCCCGACATCGACGACACGGGAATGGTTTTGCTGGCGCTCAGCAACTCCAATGCATCTAACCCCGCCGAGCAACGCGCTTGTATGCGCCGCGCGGTTGACTGGGTGCTTGCCATGCAATCGAAAGACGGCGGTTGGGCCGCTTTCGATGTCGACAACAACTGGACCTCGCTGGCCGACGTGCCGTTTGCCGACCACAACGCCATGCTCGATCCCACTTGTCCCGATATCACCGGACGCGTGATGGAAGGCCTGATCGCCTGTGGCGTGGAGCGCTCCCACCCGGCGATCCGGCGCGCCGTCGCCTATCTCGTCCGCTCCCAGGAGCAAGACGGGAGCTGGTATGGACGCTGGGGCGTCAATTATGTTTACGGAACTTGTTTTGCCCTGCGCGGTCTGCAGGCGGCTGGCATCGACGACCGCGAAGCCTATGTGCAACGGGCCCTCGAATGGGTGCGCGCCAATCAGAACTTTGACGGCGGGTGGGGCGAGAGTTGCGCCAGCTATGAGAAGAACCGGTTTGTCAGCGCCCCAAGCACTCCCTCGCAAACCGCCTGGGCAATTCTGGCGCTCCTCGCCGGACAAGACACCACCAGCTCCAGCCTGCTGGATGGCATCGACTACCTGACGCGAACGCAGAAGCCGGACGGGACTTGGGACGAGGAACTCGCCACGGGAACCGGTTTTCCGAAAGTCTTTTATCTCAGGTACCATCTTTACCGGAACGCCTTTCCGTTGCTGGCTTTGAATACCTTTCAAAAGGCCGCAAGCCCGGAAGCCTGAATCGCGTGAAGCCGACACTCGTAACCGGGGCAACCGGTTTCCTGGGCTGGCACGTGGCTCGAAAGTTAATCGAGCGCGGCCACAGGGTTCGCGCGCTGGCCCGGCCAGGCAGCCGGGTGCGGGAGTTAGACGAAGTTGAAGTAGTCACCGGCGATCTGCGTGACGCGGAGTCGCTGGCGCGTGCCACCGCCGGTTGCGGGGTGGTCTTTCATGTGGCGGCCGATTACCGCCTCTGGGCGCGAGATCCGGACGAGTTGTTCCGTTCCAACGTGGACGGGACTCGGAACGTGCTCGAAGCCGCCCGCCACGCCGGCGTGGAGCGGCTGGTTTATACCAGCACCGTCGGGTGCATCGGGATGCCCGGGGATCAACCGGGGAACGAAGTTTTGCCGGTACGTTTGGATGACATGAACGGACCTTACAAGCAGTCAAAGTTTCAGGCCGAACAAGTGGCGCTCGAATTCGCTCAGGGGGGCTTCCCCGTGGTTATCGTGAATCCGACCGCGCCGATTGGAGATCATGATTTCAAACCCACGCCGACCGGCAAGATTGTGTTGGATTTCTTGAAGGGGGATTTGCCGGCTTTTGTGGACACCGGGCTCAACGTTGTCGACGCCGGCGACACCGCCGAAGGACATCTGCTGGCCTGTGAGCTTGGCAAGCCGGGCGAACGCTACATTTTGGGATGCGAGAATCTCACTTTGGAGCAGATACTCATCCGTTTGGCCGGGGTGAGCGGAAAGCGGGCGCCTCGTTGGCGTATCCCTTATCCGGTCGCCTACGTCGCCGGCGTGGTTTCCACTGCCGTGGCGAATGTTACCGGCCGTGAGCCAAGGGCGCCGCTCGATGCGGTCCGGATGGCTCGCAAGAAGATGTGGGTGTCGAGCGACAAGGCGCGGTCGGAGTTAGGGTTTGCGCCTGGCCCGGTGGATGAAGCACTGAAGCGCGCGGTCGCCTGGTTTCAGGCGAACGGCTATGTCTGAGGGATTGGTCACGCTGTTTGTCGCCGCCGAAGCGCGCGAGTTTGCTGGATTCATGCAAATGGTGGAAAAGTCTGAGCGGCTCTCGTGGCCCGTGCAGTTCGCGCGGCGCGTGGAGTATCGTGGCAGCGTAGCCGTGCTGGCGGCGAACGGCCCGGGGTCACAACTCGCCGCGCAAGCGGTGTGCGTCGCCGCGGAGCGGGAGCGAGTGGCTTCCGTCGTCAGCACTGGGTTTTGCGGCGGGCTGGATCCCGCGCTGGCCCCGAGTGACATCTTCGTCGCCCGGGAATTGATTGGCCTCGGACCGGTCGTTCCGCCCGCCTGCCCCAATGCCTCGATCGGCGCGCTGATTTCCAGCGATCGGGTCGCGGTTACGGCTGCGGAGAAAGCGGAACTACGCACCGCCGGCGGCGACGCAGTGGAGATGGAAGCTGCAGGGGTTGCCAGGGCAGCCGGCCGGCTGTCGCTCCCGTTCTACTGCGTTCGGGTGGTAACGGACACAGCCGGAGAGAATCTTCCACTCGATTTCAATCGCATGCGCGACGCGCAAGGCCGCTTCAGCCGGTTCCAAATCGTCGCGGCGGGCCTGCGCAACCCGGGAGTTGTTTTCCCGAAACTGATGAAGCTCAATCGACGATGTAAGAGCGCGTCAAAAGCTCTGGGAGTATTCCTTGCCAACTGCCGCTTCTGAAATCACCATGCAGGCTGCGGTCTATACCGGCAACGGCGTCATAGCCGTTCAGGCGGTCCCAGTGCCCGAGATTGGGCGCGGTGAGATCCTGATCCGCGTGGAAGCCTGCGGGATTTGCCATACCGATCTTAAGAAAATCGAGTATGACCTGCTGCCGCCTCCACGCATTTACGGCCACGAAACCGCCGGCGTCGTGGAGGCTGTGGGAGCGGGAGTTACCAAGTACAAGCCCGGCGATCGCGTAATCGTGTTCCATCACATCCCCTGCATGGAATGCTTTTACTGCCGGCACAAATTGTATGCCCAGTGCCCGGTCTACAAGAAAGTAGGCGTCACCGCGGGCTATGAAGCCGCAGGTGGCGGATTTTCGCAGTATGTCCGGGTGATGGATTGGATTGTAGAGCGCGGCGTCGAGAAAATTCCGGCCGGCGTATCATTCGAACAGGCTTCTTTTGTCGAACCGGTAAACACGTGCGTCAAGGCCGTGGCGCAAATGGACTTCGAGCCCGGCGACGTGGCCGTTATCCTCGGGCAGGGCCCCATCGGCCTCATCTTTACCATGCTCGGCAAACGGGCAGGCGTGACCATGCTCGCGACTGACGGCATGCCACATCGCCGGGAGTTGTCTGTCCGCTTTGGCGCGGCGGCCGCCTTCCCTCCCAATGACGCCGCGCTCGAATCGACCATTGCCAAAATGACCAACGGACGGGGCGCGGACGTGGTCATCGTGGCCGTTTCGGCCCCAGGAATCGTCGAGCAGGCGGTCCGCTACTCGCGCCCCGGTAGCCGCATCCTCCTCTTCGCGCAAACCTCGCACAAAGAGCAGGTCGACTTGTCCGGCGCCGATATTTGTGTCGGGGAGCGTACGTTATTTGGCTCCTACAGCGCCTCGGTCGATCTGCAAAGGGAGTCCGCCGGCCTCGTTTTCAGAGGGGATCTGCCAGTTTCGGAGCTGATCTCACATCGTTTTCCTCTAGGAAAAATCCGACTCGGGATCGATCTTGCATTGCATCCTGAGCCGCAATCCCTGAAAATAGTTATTAACCCTCAAGATACAAACGGATGGGACGCTAACAGTGACGGTTAACATGACGGCCGCGGTGCTCTACGGCAAAGAGCACGTGCGCATTGAAACGGTACCAGTACCGCAGATCGGTCCCAACGACGTGTTGGTGCGCGTCAAGACGGCGCTCACTTGCGGCACCGACGTCAAGGTGTTCCGGCGAGGTTATCACGCCCGCATGATCGTGCCGCCGGCCCTGTTCGGCCATGAATTGGCGGGGGATATCGTGGCAGTTGGGCGGGACGTGCGCCAATTCTACGAAGGTCAACGCGTGGTGGCGGCCAACTCGGCGCCCTGTGGCGAGTGCTTTTTTTGCCGGCGCGATAACGAAAACCTGTGCGACGATCTGCTATTCAACAACGGCGCATATGCGGAATATATCCGCATCCCCGGCCGAATTGTCGAGAGCAATTTGTATGAGATTCCGCCGCATCTGGATTACCGGGACGCCGCCTTGTTGGAACCGCTGGCCTGCGTGGTCCGAGGACTGGACGAAACCAAAATTCGGCCCGGCGATAATCTGGTCATCCTGGGCTTAGGCCCCATAGGATCGATGTTCGTCCGCCTGGGGCAAGTATACGGAGCGCGGGTAATCGCCGTCGGCCGCCGCAACGCACAGCTCGATCGAGCCCGCAGGCTGGGCGCGGCCGAATGCGTTCTGTCCGATGGGATCAACGACGCGATAGCGGAAGTCAAACAGTTGACCAATGGGCGCGGCGCCGACGTAGTGATTGAAGCCGTCGGCCTGCCGGAAACCTGGGAGTTAGCGGTGCAGATGCTGCGCCGGGGAGGCATCGTCAATTTCTTCGGAGGCTGCCCCAACAACAGCCATTTCTCGCTCGATACCCAGCTTCTCCACTATTCCGAGCTTACCTGTACAGCGACATTCCACCATACTCCCAAACACATTCGCAAGGCGCTGGAGATCTTGAGCAGGGGCCAGGTAACCGCGAAAGATTTTGTCAATCGCGAGGAGCCGCTGTCAAACTTGCTCGAGGTGATGCACCATCTTATGAGCCACAACGGCCACCTAAAAACCGCCATCATCCCCTAGCCCCGAACGTTAGTGAGGGGATGCAAGCAACGCAGTCAGGGGATGCAAGCGAGGTTCCCTCGCGGACGACACTTCTAGCCCGCTATCCTAAGAACGTGCCCGCCGCCGCCGTTCCTCAACTCGCCCCCAAGGACTTCGTTCAATCGGAGCGAGCCCTCGGCGAAGTCTACACACCCGCCCAAGCGGAAGCCTACACTCGCTGGCTGGCCACGCGGCACTACGAAAACTTCCATGTGGTGACCTTCCTGTTGCCCAAGAAACTGCATCAGGATTTCTATAACGTCTACGCATTTTGCCGCTGGGCCGACGATCTGGGCGATGAGATCGGCGATAAGGACGAGAGCCTGCGGCTGCTCAACTGGTGGCGGCAGCAACTGCATTCCATGTATGCAGGCAGCTCTGCGGGCCATCCGGTCTTCACCGCGCTAGCAGGAACCGCCGAGCGCCACCAACTTCCACAAACTCTGTTCGACGATCTGATTTCCGCCTTTGAGCACGATCAGCGCATCAGCCGCTACCGGAATTGGGAAGAGATTTTCGCCTATTGCCGCTGTTCCGCCAATCCCGTAGGGCGCCTGGTTTTGCGCCTCTGCGGTTACGCCGATAATGAGCGCGACCGCTTATCTGACGCCACCTGCACCGCGCTGCAGTTGGCAAACTTCTGGCAGGATGTGACCGTCGACTTGGAAAAGAACCGGATCTATCTGCCGCTAGACTTGCTGGCGCGTCATGAATGCCCCGTGGACGATATGACCGCCCGGCGATTCACGCCTGCCTTCGCCTCGGCCATGAAAGAAGCTGTAGGTGTGACCCGCGATCTCTTTCACCAAGGGCTGCCGCTGATCGAAACCGTCGATCGCCGCTTGGCTTTCGATCTCAGCCTGTTCAGCCGCGGAGGCCTGCGCATCTTGGACAAAATCGAGCGGCAAGGCTACAATGTCCTGCGCGCAAGGCCGCGCATTTCTAAAGTTGAGCGCGTAGGTCTCTTGCTCGGCAGCCTGTGGAGTCTGCGCTAAGTGAGTGTGCACCCGGCCGGTTTCGTTACCGAGCCGCGACCGTCAGGGAGCGGGCCCGTCTCACTCGATCAATCCTACGCCTTCTGCCGCCGCATCGCCAAGACCCGCGCCCGCAATTTCTACTACTCTTTCGTGCTGCTGGCTCCGGAACAAAAGAACGCGATGTGCGCCATGTACGCGTTCATGCGCTATTGCGACGACATCAGTGAAGGCGAAGGCGCGTCTCTAACGGCAATCGAACAATGGCGCGGCGATCTCGACAAAGCGTTGCAGGGCCAATTTTCGGGCCACGCAGTCTGGCCCGCGGTGCGCGATACGGTCGAGCGATTCCGGATTCCGCGCGATTATCTGTTCGACATGATCCGGGGAGTCAGTTCCGACTTGCAGCCGCGGCAGGTGCAGACGTTCGACGAGTTATACGGATACTGTTATCTGGTCGCCAGCGTCGTC
>DATFZA010000487.1:0-2852 GCA_035314765.1 Bryobacteraceae bacterium | reverse complement strand
GCGATGAGTTTGCCGAGTGGCAATTGAAGGACATGCCGATGCGGTCAGCCATGGGCAGCTTTGTGCCTTCTAACGGTGTCGGCACCGGTTACACTCGAGTGGCGCTCGACCGGCTGGCAGTGGCCGATCACAATCTCGTTTTTGAACCGCGTTGTCTGACGGAAGACTACGAAAATGGTTTGCGCTTGCACCTGCTGGGCATCCCGCAAACGTTTGTTCGCGTCGGTGGCGCAGCCACCCGCGAATATTTTCCGCGCACTTTGCGCTCCGCCATCCGGCAACGCACTCGCTGGGTCACCGGGATCGCGCTGCAAACGTGGCAGCGGCATGGCTGGCGCGGCGGCGCAGCGGATGTGTATTGGTTCTGGCGCGACCGGAAGGGGCTGATTGGCAATCCGCTTGGTTTGCTGGCGAACCTGCTGTTCGCTTACGGCGTGGCCACTTGGGTTTTCGCATATTCGACCGGCGCCCGTTGGGGCTTGGCAGGGTACGTTTCGCAAACACAACTGCTCTGGATCACCGCGGCTTTCCAGATGGAGCGGTTAGCCGTGCGTTTTGGCTGCACGGCCCGTATCTATGGATTGCGATTCGCGCTCGGCGTGCCAATTCGCGCGATTTTGGCTAACTATATCAATGCCATTTCCTCACTGCGAGCTATGTGGATCTACGCCAAGGCGCGGCTGCGTGGCCGGCCGCTGGTCTGGCTAAAAACCGAGCATGCCTACCCGACCCGTAATGCCCTGGCCGAGCATCGCCGGCGGCTCGGCGAGGTTCTCCTGGGCTCGGGCTATTTGAGCGGCGAGACCTTGGACTGCGCACTGCGCGATCAGCCGGCTGGAGTCCGGCTCGGCGAATATCTGGTTTCACTGGGCGCAATCACAGAGTCCGACCTGTACGAAGCTCTCAGCCTGCAACAGAGCCTCTCGTCCGGGGAGGTCATTCCGGACTCCGTCGACGCTCCGGTGGCGCGGCTTCTCCCTCGCCGCCTGGTGCGAAAATGGAGAGTTCTTCCATTCCAGATCGCCAGCGGCAGCCTGTTTCTGGCCAGTCCCGAAGTACCTACAGATGAAATGACTCGGGCGGTGCGGGGTTTTACCTCGCTCACGCTACGCTTTCACCTGGTGACTCCGGCCAACTTCGAGAATCTGGTGCGGCAACTATTGTGACGGGGTGTCCGGTGCGAGGCGCTCAAAGGTATCGCTAGTCGTAAACCTCGCGCCGGTGCGCGATCCGCGTCACGCTGGCGAGTTTCGCGGTGTCGTCGACGATGTACGCTAGCCGCCAGTCACCGACCGGACGCGCCACTGATCTTCGTGTCCCTTCAGCTTTTTGCATCCTGTCATGAGGCTGCGCACAAAGAGTGAGTAGGCAGACCAATCCTTCGCGGCGGGCAGCGTGGCTTCACAGTCCAGATGGCGGAGGACGCCCGGATCATCACCGTCAAAAAGATCGAAGAAGAGCAACCGGCGGACGAGCGCAGGTTGGGAGCGGAGCGGCGGCCGTGGGTTGTCTTTCATAGATTCGAGTTTACGGACGAAACACGTCAGCACGTATCCGGTAGCGCTTCGAGTTCTTTCCGCGCCGCTGGCTTTATCTCGACGGCGTAGCTATTCACGCAGACGACCACGTTTCACGAGTTCAGCTCTGACCCGTTCAAGCGGGATTCCCTTTTCCTTCCGGCGCGATTCAGAAATCAGACCGTCCCAGAAGTCCTCGAGTATTGCGCCGTATTTCTTGAGGTCGATTTGGACCGCAACCCTGCGGCCTTTTGTGGGCGGCCATTATGGTCGGTCACGAATTGGATTCCGCTCATGGTTTCATTGTCCTTCAAGCGATGGTATCGGCCATTGCAGAGCCTTTGAGCACGGAAAACTCCCGGCAAAATACTTTGGTACGGTAACAGTGTGCTGCTAGACGACCGCTACGGCGCTTCCTCGGTCCTTTTAATGAAGGTCAATCGCGCCCGCGATCCGCACGAGTTAAAGGAACTCGCCGTGGACGTCAGCTTCCGCGGCGACTTCGGTCAGAGTTACGCAGGCACCGATAATAGCCGTATTCTCCCGGCCGACACGATCAAGAACACCATCTATGCGCTGGCGAAACTGTATCCGATTCTGCAGATCGAGGACTTCGCCCGGCAAGTAGCAGATCACTTTCTTACCGATAATTCCCACGTGAGCCGCGTAGACGTGGCGATCAAGGAACGCTTTTGGGCGCACATTCCTTTTGGCGGCAAGGGCCACCCCTGGACGTTTACTCCCGGTTCGCAAGAGACCCGCACCGCCCGCATATCCTCCTCCCGTGAAGAGGCGTCCATTGAAGCGGGGATCGAAAACTTGCAAGTGATCAAGACCGCCGGCTCGGCGTTTGAAGGCTACCGGAAAGACCCGTTTACGACTTTGGAAGAGTCGGCCGACCGCTTGTTTTCCGCCACAATTCAAGCGGCCTGGCTCTACGACGACAACGAGATTCCTTTTGGCGTGTACTGGCATGGCGTGCGGGCGGCCATCCTCGAAAGCTTTCTCGAGCACGAAAGCCGGTCTTTGCAGCATACGTTGCATAGCATCGCCGAAGGGGTGCTGGAGCGCTACGCCGATATCCGGGAAATCCGGCTGGCGCTGCCGAGCCATGAGTGCCGGCTGGTGGACCTGCGAGCGCTGGGTTTGGAGAATCAGAACGAAGTTTTCGCTCCGGCCGAGAATCCGTGCGAATTGATTGAAGCCAGAATCCGCCGGGTCTGAATTCCACCGCCTCTGAAAAACCCAGGCGTTACACTCAAGGTTCATGTTAGTCGTCATGCAAGAGGGAGCCGAAGAGGTTCAAATACAAAAGGTGATCGATCGCCTGGTCGG
>DATFZA010000486.1:0-6512 GCA_035314765.1 Bryobacteraceae bacterium | reverse complement strand
GTGGCCGAGTATAGCCGCCAGTTCGGCTTCCGATTCGACGAAGCCCAGCATCCCCGTCGTCACGAAGATTTGGCCGCCCGGAAGCGCGAAGGCGTTAACCATGGGCGAATCGATCAGGTGAAACTGGTAGCGAATTCCGCCGCGCCGCGCGTGCCGGGCCACGGCTTGCCCTATCGCGCTGACATAGGCTTCATCGGCGTGATCTACTTGGGCTCCGGAAAAAGCTTGTGCTAGCTCCGCGCCGATCGCCGTCTCTTCTGTGTCGCTCACGCGAGTCACTTTCATTCCGAGCTGGTCGGTATCGCGTAGCGTATCGGACCACAACTGCGTCAGCGATTCGAGGCTGACCGTGGGATCCATGGCGCCGCGCGTTGCCAGCGTGACGCCGGCGATCAATAAAGCTAAAATCAAAACGAAGCGAATTTGTGACATATGCTTTCCTCCGATCCATCCGCGTAAGGCGGGCAACAACTCGCCGCACTCTCGAAACCTGCCATCATGCCGGGCGCTCAGGGGACACAGCTACGATAAATTTGATTGAGGGAGTTCGGACTCGGGCCCGCTGTGTCCCCATCCGCGTCGGGAACTCGCTCCACATTTTTGACATTTGTCGCGGCCTCCTACAGGTACCGCCGTATGCGGTCGTGGAAGCGGGTATAGATCCACGACACGCTGACCAGCATCAGTCCCAGAACGATGAACGACAGAATGCGGTAGAGCGTTTCCAGATGCCGCAGGTCATACAAGAACAGTTTCAAGACGCAAACCGTGAACAACGCCATTCCCGATAACCGAAAGACGCGGTCGTTGAGAGGGAAGCCGGCCAGCAGCAGCGCCACGCCTTCCAGTCCCCAAGCCACCGTCAGCATGCTGCCGGAGACCTCATAGAACAGAAGCACCGCAAGCAAAATGCTGGCCAGCATCGAATAGAACAGCCGCGCATGGCGCTCAATACTGTTGTCTTCCGCGGGACGGCGCGGCGTCAGCACGTGCGCGGCATAGAAGCAAGCCACCACAAACGCACCGGTGAGAATGCGGCCGGAGACCCCAGCGAAGCTTTCCGGCGCGTAGAAGTTGGTGGTCCAACTGCGCCAAAAGACCAGCCCGGAAAGTGCGTAGCTTTGCCAGCGCAGGTCGAAGTTGTTCCAGCGGTTTCCCAGGATCAGCAAGCCGAGCGCGAATGCGGCCCAACCGGTCACGGTGAGCACACGGCCCAGTTCGAAGCGCATCAAGACCACGCCGAGCACGGCAGCGGCGTAAAGATAAGCGCGGCTCAGCGGAAGTTCCCAATCCTTTAGCCGCGCGCGCGCCGCGTTTTGACGCGACCATTGGTAGTACTGCGAAACGATTACCGGGATCACCGTGACGAGACGATGTGAGACAAAACCCACGCTCCCCAACCCGGTGAAGTTCGCAAAAAACAGCCGGCCGAAGCCGCACGCAGCCGCGATGTGCCCTTGAAACCGAAGACCGGCAGTGTCCAATCCGAAGCCGATCTCGATCAGAAGCAAACTAACAATCGCCCAAGCCGGCCCAATCACGACGGAAGGAAGCAGGGCCCAGATCGCGGCCATAGTAAAGCACGTCCCCGCGGCACTGCTCGCATCGAAGACCAGGGAACGCTCGCCCGGCTGGATCGCATCCTCATGGGCACGATAGATTCTGACGGCGATCGCGTAGAAGAGCAGAGCGGCGCCGGCAATGGTCAGGCGCGGCGCAAGCGGTCCGGCATTGGACACCGGAATCAGATTGAAGATCAGCACATGCAGCCCGCCGAGAGCGGCGACCACGTAGGACTGTAGCCGGAAGTCCTCGGGAGCACGGCGCAAACCAAGTTCGAGGATCAGCAGCGCCACGGCCAGCCAGCCCAGACCCAGGTAATCTTGCGGAAGGATGCGCCAAGCGAGTGCAACCAGTGCAACAGTGGACGCCCACGAACCAACGCGGCGGAGGGCGGTCCGTTCCCATCCGTTGAGGCGGTCGACGGCGGATCGCAGCGCACACTGCACACCGGCGTAAGCACACACAGCCGCGCAAACGAGCGCGATCCAGGGATGCGGAAGAGGAGGCGCTGCGCCGCTTGCGACGTCGGCTTGATAAAACGCCGTGCCTGCCAGACCGAGACCCGCGCCGATGTAGCCCTGAATCCGGAAGTCTTCCAAACGGCGCTGCCACCCGAGACCGAAGAGGACGGCGGCTAATGCCAGCCACGCAGTTCCCAGGTAATGTTGCGGAACTTCGAAACCAATGATTAGTGCGATCGCCGCTGAGCCCGCATAGCCGTAGAATTTGTCGGCGGACCGCAAGGCACGGTTGAGGTAGAACAGAAATCCCGACAATGCGGCCACTGGAGTCCAGGCCATGGCGAACCAAGTTTGGTTCGTTTGCCGGCCCGCTGGAATATCGTCCACCAGCAGTTTGCCGGCGCTGCCGGCAAAAAGCAGCGCGGCGAGCTGGCGCGGGTACGCTTCGCCGAAGTAGAGTCCGGCGAGGAAGAACAACTCCGCTTCAGCCAACAGGCCGGCTTCGGCAATCAGGCCGTGGAATTTCAAGAAAATCGCCGCCACAGAGAGCGCAGCGGTTAAAGTGATCGGCGCTTCGTAGCCTCCTGAAAAAGCCCGGCCGAGCGGGGAAGACCCGGCGGCGAAGCTCGACGGAGGCCGCAACACAGCACGCAGGACAGCGCTGGTCAAGTATGCGGCTCCGACGCCAGCGGCCAGCGCGAACAACTGATCTGGCGCGCCAGCCGACCATTTCGCGTAGGACAGCAAGAGGAAGGCAGCCGCGTTCAGCGGGAAGATCGCTTGTTCCCAGACGGTGTACTCGGTACGCCGCCGCGCGCGCAGCAGATCGAAGGATTCAAACAGCAACCAATATGTGGTGAATATGGTTTGGGCCGCCCATACCGGCGCGCCGGAATCGCCCAGCGAGGCGCAGGTGCCGTAGGTCGCGATCAATCCGAACAGCGCCAACTCCGACCAGGCAAAGCGATTGGCGACGTACAGCAGCGAAGCCGCCAGCGGAATGAGGGCAAGCGCGGAAAGCGATGCCACGGGCGTAATCACCGGCGACAAGGTCGCAAACGCCAGAAAATAAGTGAGGCCGGTAACGGTTTGGGAGCGGTATCGAAGCGAGTGGACAATCATGCCGGCTGCGACGGCAAGCAGCAGGAGCGACGCGGCGATTGCATTGTCGATCACCCGCGCGGCTTCTACCGCGTGCATGGCGTAGGTGGTGAAGTAGAGCGCGCCCCAGCCGCCACCCAGCAGCCCACGGCCGAAAATGGTGTAGCGTGCGCGTTTTTCGAGCAAGATTCCGCCAACCAGCATGCCTAAGCTCACGGCGAGACCGATGGCCACTCGTCCGGGAGGCCCCATTTTGGTGAACGAATAGCCAAGAAACAGGGCGATTCCGATTACTAAAACAAAAACGCCGAGCTTGTTCAGCCAGCTTCCGCCCACCAGGACTTCCCATTCCTCACCGGACATTTTTTCGCGCAGACGATCGGAAATTGTCGGCGTGTGGACCACGGGAATTTCGGGCAGCGGCATTCTGGCTACCACGGGCGTGGGAAGGGGCGCGGGCACAGGAATCACTGTTACCTGTTCTGGCGCCTTTTCGCGTTGGCACTCGCAAATTGTCGGCGGCTGCGGCAATGGTTTGCCGCAGTAGACACAGAAGTTCCGCTCCGGGAGCTTAACCGGTTCTGGGATGGCCACCGGCTTGGGAACCGGCTCGGTAACCACGCCGCCGCTCCAGCGTTCACGCAGCAACTTTCCTACTTCCTTCTCCAGCGCTTCGATTCGCGGGGTGAGCCGGGCATCGGCGGATCCATGCTCGAGCACTTCAATTCTTTGTTGCAGCTCGCTCATCCGTCCGGACGAAAACATCCACCGGATAAGCAAAACGGCGAGCAAGATGATAAGTAGAAATGTTTCCACGATCGGGCTCCTCGATTTAGTATTACTTCGACAACAACTGAACAGGTGAGGAGCACGGCTGATTCCTAATGGAATGGAGGGCGATCAGCTGTTTAGATTCAACGTCTTGAGAATCGCGCTAACGAAATTAGATTGCAGGTGGCGTACATATTGTGTCCGTACAGATACACCAAATGTACAGGTGAGTGGGGAGAGTTCGAAGCAGCTAACAGCCGAGCGACAACCTAGAAGTTGTAATCTGGCGGCTTGATGCCCTTGACGCGGAGATAAACTTCGGCCTGGCCGCGGTGGTGCGCCATGTGCGTCTGCACACCGAGGAGAAGCTCGCGCACGGAGTAGCTGGTCTTGCCACGCGGGCGGCTTTCGTTCAACTGGTCGTCCGTCAGATGAGAGACAAATGCCTCGCAATAATCGAACGACTCGCCTAAAATTTTGATGGCGCTTTCCTTGTCAATCTTCTCAGGCTTGGCGAAGGGAGACTTTGCCTTGGCCGCCGAGGCGCAATATCCGTAGTTGCCCTGGGCGATGTGAACGATCTGCTGGCCGAAGGACATCTCTTCGGGGTTCGGCTTGAAGTCGTAGCCATCGGCGGGCATGGCTTGCGCCACGGCGATCGCCAGGTCCTTTGCGGCCAGCCAATGTTTGCCGAATTCGGCGGCGAAGCGCGAGCCGCCAGCTTCATCCGCCGCCGGCGCGGCCAATGGCAGTAGCAGGAACAAACAACAAAGTTTAGACATTCGCGAGACTCCCAGGCACTATCGTACTATAGGGGATTTGCTACGTTGGTGAAGGAACTCAATCACCCTATGAATGTTTGCATTATTGGGACCGGTTATGTGGGACTCACGACCGGTGCCTGCCTGGCTTTCTTGGGCCACAAAGTCACCTGTATCGATTCGGACGCGCGCAAAGTGGAACTGATGCGTAAAGGTGGTACGCCGATTTATGAACCGCTTCTCCCCGAGCTACTGGCGGACGCCAAAGCGAACATGCGCTTCGACACGGACTATGCGGTGGGAGTTCCGGACGCGGATGTCGTATTTATTGCGGTGGGAACGCCGCCTACTCCCAGCGGCAGTCCCGACCTGAAGTATCTGTGCGCCGCGGCAAACAGCATCGGCAAGTATTTTGAAGGTGAGTTCACGGTGGTCGTGAACAAATCGACCGTTCCTATCGGCAGCGGAAACTGGGTCGGCTCTCTGGTGCGAGATGCCTACGAAGAAGCCAAGGGGACGAAGCCGGACGGCCGGTTTTCGGTGGCGTCCAACCCGGAGTTTCTGCGCGAAGGGACGGCCATCGGCGACACTCTCTACCCGGATCGGGTAGTGATCGGCTCCGACGACAAGCGGGCGCTCGAGATTTTGTATAGCTTGTACCGGCCCATTCTCGATCAGACCTTTACCCCGCCGTCGTTCCTGCCGCGCCCGGAGGATGTGGGCGCCGCTCCCTTGATCTCCACCGATTTGGCTTCGGCGGAGTTGATTAAGTACGCGGCCAATGCGTTTCTGGCTACAAAAATCAGCTATATCAATGAAATCAGCCATCTGGCTGAGCGGGTGGGCGCCGATATTCTGCAGGTGGCGAAAGGCATTGGACTCGACGCGCGCATCGGCACACGTTTTTTGCAAGCCGGGCTGGGTTGGGGCGGTTCCTGCTTTGGCAAGGACACGGCGGCGCTGGTGGCAACGGCCCGTGAGTACGGACTCAAGATGCCCATTGTGGAAGCGGCGCGCGAGATCAACAAGTTTCAGAGAGAATTGGTGATCGACAAGTTGCTGGCGGAACTGAAAATTCTCAAAGGGCGCACCATCGGATTGCTCGGCATCGCGTTCAAGCCGAACACCGACGACTTGCGGGAAGCGCCGGCGCTCGATATCGCGAAAATGCTGATTGAGCGCGGTTGCAAGGTGAAGGCGCACGACCCGGTGGCGATGGAGCGATTTCAGAAAGAACATCCGGACATGGGTGTTACGTGTTGCGAGACCGCCGAGGCGGCGCTGAGCGACACGGACGCGGTGGTGCTGGTGACGGAATGGCACCACTATAGCGAACTGCCATGGGAACGCCTGGCGGCGACGATGCGGTCGCCGATCATTCTGGATGGCCGCAATGTGCTGGACCGAGCGCGGCTGGCGCGGTACGGGTTCCGCTACATCGGGATCGCGGGGTAGGCGTCAGAGCGCTTTCGGGCCAACCGAAATTGCTCCAGTTCCCGTTTGAGCGGCGCCCAATATTCCCGATCGGTACGGCGTTCCTCACGTTCTTCGGCCTCTAGCGCCTGGTTCACCTCCTCCAACTGCGACAGTCGCGCGGCTTGAACGGCCGGCCTCGAGACAGCTTCTGTCCTTGCGGCCTCAGGGTGCGCCGATGCAACCTCCAGCAGCAACTCCGGGGTGCGCAACTCCCGCAGCCAGAATCGCACCAATTCCTTTGTTGCCGGGCCCCGGCTCTGCTCCAGCAAGCGGCGGATCATCGGCCAGTCCTTGTCCCGCTGGGTCTTCTTCGCGCGTACCAGATCTTCCATCGCCAGCATGTCGTTGCGCTCCCCGCTAATCTCTATGGTCGTGCGGC
>DATFZA010000485.1:0-2783 GCA_035314765.1 Bryobacteraceae bacterium | reverse complement strand
TTCCGTCTTCGCGCTCGACAGATCCAGGCGGTCGAGAAACGGCCGGTCGCCTTGCGGCGTGGCCCCGGTCCCGCTCAATAGTATCGATCCACCTTCTTCCTTCACCACCTTGTATCCATTGGCCAGCGTCTTCATCACCGGCCGGCCGGGATTGTGATAGGCGTCCTGGACACTTAAGCTCCACAGCACCTTGGGTTCCTCGCTGCCCGATGCCACGTAGAACATGCGCCCGCGCTTCTTGTCGCGTTCATAATCCTCGACAAACACAGTGTCGTTTTTCTCGCCAAACAACATGCCGCGCAAACGTTCTTCCACTTTCCAAACTTCTTTGGGCTCGCTGGTGAACGGCGCTTGCGCCATCAGAATCCGGTCTCGATGCGGAACCTTTTCTTTCGGATTGCCGCCATCCATCGCTTCTACCCACAGCAACGTCGCCGGCTCCGTGGGCCGCCAAGCATAGTCGCGCGGTCCGGTCCGAACGCCGCCAATGGGCACGCGATCCGCTATCGGCAAGCTCGCCACCTTCATCGCCATCTTGCCGCTGCCGTCCCAAATCTCGACGTCGAGCGGAAAGTCGTAGTAAGGGTGCAGATACGAATAGGGATGACGCACGCGTGCCACCAGCGCGTGCTGCCCGTCGGGCGCGGGCGCGATCTCCGCAAACAGCCCCGGCTTGCCATAAGCTTGCGCGCGCCCGCTGGCCGTGTCGACGACCATTAACTGCGCCGTCGCATAGTAATCGAACAGGGCTTCATCATGCGCGCTCGTCAGCATGTCTTCATACGTGCGAGTCGGACCGGAGTGCCCCAGACTTTCCTGCGAATGCGGCCCCACGGGCATCGTAGCTTCCGCCGGAGGATTCCCGCGCACTGACACAACGGCTGTGACCATCAGCTTTGCATTGCCCAGCCACTGGAACGCATCGTTGTAGCCCAGCGACGCATTCATCGTCACGCCTTCCTGCCTGTGCGCCCGCCCGCCGGCTACTGAACCAATCCACAGCTCCTGAGAATTCCCGGTGCTGTTCACAAAGGCGAACTGCTTCCCATCCGGACTCCACTTCGGAAGGCTGATTTTCGCGCCCGCCGGCAGCGCAATCTTGACCTCGGCGCCATCGTCCACTCGCTTGAGCACCAGGCTGGTGAACAGCGGCGCGCGATGCGGCCCGTTATTGCGGGGATTGATTCGTACGCCCGCCAGGCGCAGCATCGGCGCCGCGACGTCGGAGATCGGAGGATAACGCAGCGGCTCGGCCAGCAACACATGCGTATACACGGGACTCACAAACGCGCGCGGCGTATCCGGCGCGTTGAGAATGTCCGAAATCCGCTGCGGAGGCTTCTGATACGCCTCGTCGCCAAAAGCAACCGCGCACAAAGACAGAAGCACGATGCGGAGCTTCATATTGACTCTTCCCCTTATTTTTTCAGATTCGCTTCAAACAGAGCCAGTATCCGCTTGTACTCATCTGCCCAACTCGTCGGCTGCACGAATCCATGATCCTCCACCGGAAACATCGCCACCTGCCAGTTCTCTTTCCGCAATTCGATCAGGCGCTGCACCAGCCGCACCGTGTCCTGAAAATGCACATTGGTATCCACCATTCCGTGGCAGATCAGCAGCGCGCCTTTTAGATTCTGCGCAAAATAAATGGGCGACGACCGCCGGTACGCGTCCGCGTCGCTTTGCGGATTGTTCAGGATGTTCGAGGTGTAGGGATGATTGTAATGCGCCCAATCCGTCACCGGCCGGAGCGCCGCGCCGGCCGCGAACACGTCTGGCGTGGTGAACATCGCCATTAGCGTGATAAAGCCACCGTAGCTGCCGCCATAAATCCCGATTCGTTTGGCATCCACGCCGTGCTGCGCCACCAGCCACTTCGCGGCGTCCACGTTGTCTTCCAGATCCTTGCCGCCCATGTGCTCATAGATCGCCGTGCGCCAGTCGCGCCCATAACCGGCCGAACCGCGATAGTCGATATCCAAAACCAGATAGCCGCGTTCCATCAATACGTGATGGAACATGTACTCGTGATAATAGTTGCTCCAATGCCGGTGCACGTTCTGCAGATATCCGGCTCCATGGACGAAAATCACCGCCGGTCCGCCCTTCTTGAAGTTGGCCGGCTTGTAAATATGCGCCCGCACTTTGACGCCATCCCGCGCCGTGAAGGTGACGATGGGCACATCGAGCCACGGATATTGCCAGAACTCGGGCGCTGGCGAGGACGTCAGCTTGGTCTCCTCCGATGCCGCTTTCACTTCGCCTGAGTACAGCTCCGGAGGTTTGTTGGTGTACGAATAAACATCGGCCATCCAGCGTTCATCCGGCGACAGCACCGCGCTGTGCCCACCCGGCATCGTGGTCAACCGCGTCCGCTCTCCGCCCTCCGCCGGCATTTCGTAGATTTGATGCTCGCCCGGATCGGCTTCGCTGGTGGTCAGAAAGAATTTGCTCTTATCTTTGGAAAGCACCGTGTTGACCACTTCAAAATTCCCGGATGTCAGCGCCTTTGGTTCGCCGCCGTCAAAGCCGACAGTATAAAGCTGCGAGTACCCGCTACGCTCAGATTGAAAGTACACATCACGATCGGATTTCAGCCAGCCGAGCGTGAACGCGCCAGGGCCGTCCACCCACGCGTTGTCGTGTTCGTCCACCAGCACGCGCGTCTTGGCCGTTGCGGGATCGAGCGCCATCAGCCACCGGTCTTTGTTGTCCGCCGCGCGAGCCACTAATACCGCCCGAGTGCCATCTTCAGACCAGACCGGCTGCGACAACTGCAC
>DATFZA010000484.1:0-3369 GCA_035314765.1 Bryobacteraceae bacterium | reverse complement strand
GGCCGCTCGAGGAATAAGTGGCGCCCAAACCTGTCAGAAACATAGAGACGGTTTCGCCCGCCAAGGCCGGATTGGCGGTGGTGACCGGTTGCCCCGAAGCATGCAGAACCGACGCCACGCCGGTGCCGGAGGAGTCCTGCGTGAAGATTGCCGGCACGGCCGATGCCAACAGAACTTGAGTGGTATGTTGGCCGCCGGTTGAGGTGACAACGGAGATCTGAACCAAGCCTGAGAGATTGGCCGGGAGATAGGCATTGATCTGGGTCGCGCTCACGTAGAACAGCCCGAGCGGTTGACCGTTGGCGGTGAGCATGGAGTTGCCAAGCTGTGTTGGTAAGGGCAACGACCCCGCCTGTACGGTGCTGGACGCGAGCCCCGCGCCATAGACGGAGATGATGGATCCGGCGGCGATGCTAAGCGTGTTGACCGCGCCAGCCGCAGGCAAGACCCGGCTGATCAAAGGAGCGAACTTCACTGGAAAGGCCAGGTATCCGCCCGCACGCACGGTCACCTGGACAGGAATATCGGTTCCGGTCTGCTCAATGTGCAGAGTGCTGGCGCCGGCCGGAAAGAAATCCCCATAGAAGAGCGTCGGAATCGAATGGGAGAGCTGGGTTTGCGGAGTGCCGAGGTACATCTGGCTCACATTGGTGTAGAAGTTGTTGCTGCCGTCCTTGAAAGCCAGCAGCAAACCGCCGCTGGTGGAAAGCAGCGGGTCCTGGCTGGGAGCGTGCCCGATGGTTTGCCAGTCGGCCGTGTTCGAAAGAAAAGATTGAATGATGAGCCAGGTAGGGTGGGAGGGGGAATCGACCAGCGCCAGTTCCATGGAGGCGTTGCAGTTAACACCTTGGCTATGGCAGGCGGGAAGAACGCGCGTGTACAGGCCGGGACGGGAGAATCCTAGTGAGGCGGAGGATAGCGCTACCACTCCATCGCTGACTTCAGAAGCGCCGGCTTCAGACAGGTTGCCGCCGGAACCGATGATGGCAATCGCGTCCGTTTCCCGCAGATCGTCGATGCCCTGGTTCCAAGTGGCGAGATCGTAAATGAATTGGCTCCCGGGTGTGCTGGAGGAGAGTTGCGCGCCAGACCCGATTCCCACCAGGGATCCGAAATTGGGCGAGCCGATCAGGACAAATTTGCGGATCCGTGTATTCGCAGGCGGCATGAAACCGCCAGCAGGCTGTTTACCGGAAAGATAAGAGCGTACGATCAGCCCGCCCAGGCTGTGCGCGATTACGTCCACTTGAGGGTAGGGGGCGATGAATTGTCCAAAAAATTGGCCCAACGCCTCCACGCTTTGAGTTTGATATGGGCAGGCGTCGAAGAAGAGAACTGTGCGGTCCGACAGCAATTGGGGAAGCTGCCCGAAAGTCAAAGAGGGGTCGGAAGTTGCGGTGCAAGCGTTTTGAAAGCCATTCACCAGGACTACGGGCACTTGGGCCGGGCACACGCCAACTATGAACCCGCCCAGACAGAACGCCGGAAGCAATGCGCGAACCGTTTTCACTCAATTATAACTTACCCTATTCTTCCGACGTAACGGCAGGGACGGTCTTTGCGTCAAGCAACTGTGAACTCTAAGTCTTGGAAGAATATCGCTTTCGCGATCGTCCTTTGCGGTTTGGGCAGCGTCGGTGGCGTGGCTCAGACGTTTGACAGCAGCGCCACCGGCACCGTCAAGGGCGCGTACTTTGTCCGGCACATATTTGCGGGAAACGTGGATCAGATCACCAGCGCGATTGGCCGTGCCGTAAGCCTGACCGGCACTATGACCTTTGACGGCGCTGGGAACTATTCATTCACCGGGCAGATGTCGGACTCGATGGCCGGAAGCAGCGGTGTTTCCTATTCGGTGAGCGGAATGTATGCCGTTTCGGCTAGCGGGTTGATTCAGCTTACCAACCCGATCGATACCACTACTCTCGTATTTGGTGGCGTTGGCGCCCTCGGCCCTTCGGCCATAGTGGGCAGTTCGACCGAAACCACCAACGCCGAGGATGACGTTTTTATCGCGATTCCGGCCGGCTCCGGCGCCTCCAATAGTACGGTGGCCGGGGCCTTTAACGGAGGCTTCATCGATTTCTTGCAAGGAAACGCGAGTCAGGTCCGGGATGGGTACTTTACGATCACGTCCAACGGAAGCGGGAGTTTCGGAACGGTCACTGTCAACGGCGCCATGGCGAATCAAAGCAGCACGGCTACTACGCAAAACTATTCCGGAGTGAGTTATAGCGTGGCAAACGGCAACGGCTCCGGTACGCTGACATTCCCTACGGCGAGTACGCCGCTGAGCACGTTGGTGAGCGGGCAGAAGACTCTTTATGTTTCCGCGGACGGCAATATCCTGATCGGTGGAAGCCCGACTGGCTACGATCTTCTCGTCGCGATCAAAGCGTCCACTGCGTCGGTGAGCGACAGCACATTTCAGGGAACTTACTTTAGCGCCGGGCTGGAGAACGACGCTTCCGATGTGTCTGCCGGCAATAATAATATCGACTCGTTCTATGGCTCCGCGCTTGGCCTGGGTCAAGGTGACGGCATTCTCCATCAGCGGCTGGTATTTTTCAATAACTCCGCGTATGATTTCACCGGTTATGCGCCAGAGAAGTTCAGCAACGGCGCGATTTATAACGATGGCTTTTATCAAAACCTGCTGGCAGCCAACGGGCAGGCAAATCTGCAGGTCGGCACAGCATCATTCTACTCGCTGATTGTGAACCTGCAGGCCAAGTCAACGCCCGCAACCGGCGTGTTTATCAATCCTCTGGGAATTCTGAACGCAGCGAGCTACGCGCCGATTACCAATTCAGTGGCGCCTGGTGAATTCGTCTCGATCTTCGGATCCAACCTGGCATCCGGAGTCTTTATGCCCTCCAGCCTGCCGTTGCCAATGAATTTGGGCAACGTTTCGGTGACGGTGAACAGCCGTCCTGCGCCGCTCAGCTATGTAGGCCCTGGCCAGATCAATATACTGGTGCCGTACGGGACGTCGGAAAAATTCGCGACTTTCCAAGTGAGCAACAACGGAACGCTATCGAACAAGGTTACCGTATATACGAATTTGAGCGCACCGGGGATATTTACCGGATCTCCCTCCGGTATCGGAGAAGCGGCCGTGCTGCACGCCAACTACTCGCCAGTGTCGCAAAGCAGTCCCGCTCAAGTGGGCGAGACGGTATTGCTCTACCTGACTGGTCTGGGATCGGTGACTCCAGCCGTTGGCGACGGCGCGGCTGCGCCATCCAGTCCGCTCAGCATGGTGGACGAGAACCTCGGCTTGGATATTGCCGATCAGAGTGGCAATGACGCCAACGTCACGAGTATACCGTTTGCAGGGTTGGCGCCTGGATTTGCCGGTCTGTATCA
>DATFZA010000483.1:0-2987 GCA_035314765.1 Bryobacteraceae bacterium | reverse complement strand
GTGGCTCCGTTGACCTTCATATTGGAACTGAATCCGTTGGATCCGCTTCGCAGATCGTCCAACCGGCCTTCCAGGTTCAACCTCTGGATGTTCGCGTTCGAGAAACTGATCTCGTAAAATGCCGTTAGACCATCGGGAGAGATTTTCTCCAGATCACCGGGAATATTGGAGACAGGCTCGCTGAAAAGGAAGTTAATCGCCTCAGCAGCCTTTGGATTGAGCCCGATTTGATCGAGCAACTTGCCGGCTGCACGCTGATTGGGCGTTAGTGAGATTGATTCAAAGTCCGGTCGGAACTCCAGCACAACAGTGTCCTGCCCATAAACTAACTCCGGGGTAATCACCGGGCTGAACGTATCAAGAAGACTGGCAAACTTTCCCGAAATACCGCCCCTGGCGATCACTAGGGTCAATTGATCGGTAACCTTCGGCTGGAAACCATACTGCGAATTCAACTGAAGCGTGCCACCGAGTATCGCCACGCCAGTGACCTGGAGAGCATCATTGCTGCCCGGCGCGACGCGCAGAGCTAGGGTGCCGGTCGAGGTTTGCACGAAGGTTCCGCCGATCACGTGCGTAATGCCTGTGCCAGGAGCGCTGATGCCAAGCCAGCCGCTGTTCTCGAAGCGTGCATCGGCGCCGGCAGGCGTGACCGCAACCTGACCATCAATAGTACCGTCGTTAACAATAGCCGTGCCGGCCGCCGATGGACCTGTCTGGATCGCATAGCTCCCGGGGGCGGCAATAATCGAGCCCATGTTCAGTAGAGTGCCATAAAGGCCATTCATCTCGACGGCGGCACTGCCGGCACCGGTTGCCGTGACGGAGCCGTTGTTTGTAATGACTCCGTAGTCGCCGCTCATAATCCCGGCGCTGTTGGTCGCGGTGGTGCGAATAATTCCGTCATTCACTATGTCGTCACCGCTTCCCCCCGATAAGGCCGGGATATTGGGAGTGCTGGTGTTGAGGACGCCGGCGTTGAGGATCGGATCGTAGATTCCGGGGATAGTGATTATATAACCATTGATACTCGGTGGAGCGCCAGGGGACGGTGGAGGGTTTACATAGATGCCGATCACTTGGTTCTCATAAATGGAATTGGCGGAGGTCAGAGTCGCGTTTCGGACGGCAAAATCAATCCAGGTCTGATTGCCGTTGGCGCCGATATGCAGAACCGAGGCGTGTTGGCTCCCGTCAAAGGCGACCCAATCGGCAACCAAATTGTATTCCCCGCTGCGCCCCCCGCCAGTGATGCCTTCGAAATGCGTGGCAAAAGCACCCGGATGGTTGTAGGTCGTCCAGACGCCGGTGCCCTCATCATAGATATAGCCGCGCTCGAACCCCAGCCCGGGAGGAGTATACCCACCGGCGATTTTGTTGCCCCAACAAGGCTTCCGAGCGGTCCTTAGCTCGTGTGACCGCTCCGATAACGGCAATGGCGTCAACGTTGAGACCTGGGCAAACGAGAAGTTCGAGAATTTTGTTTGTCTCCGATGGAGCGGCCGAAGACCTGCGCCCACCGGGCGGATATTGGTGCGGCTTCAATCGGTCGCGGCTGCCGAAGTTGGCGGCGCAGCCGCTGCCGCACCAAGCAGGCGGACCGCTTCGGAGACCACGCGCTCGACGATGATCGCCGCAGGGGGCGCGTCATTGATAAAGTCCACAGCTTCACCGGCAATCACCACGGCGACGTCGAAGTCATTAGCCTCGCAGGCCGCCGCGTATCGGGCCGCCTCCACCTCAATTTGCCGCAACAAATCGACCTCGCGCCCGAGCCAGCTATCGGCATGGGCGTTCCGCAGCCCACGTCCGGTGAAAGGCGCCGGCCATGCCACGCGACGTGAGATGTCAAAGACGCTGCTCCGAACAGTATCGTCTCCACGCGCCCTGAGAATTCGTTCCTTCGCCGCTGGGTGACCGAGCGCCTCCTCCGAAGCGTAAAAGCGCGTGCCCATCAGCACACCGGAGGCGCCCAACATAAACGCCGCGGCGAGGCCGCGGCCGTCGGCGATGCCGCCCGCCGCTGCCACTGGCACGTCCGATCCGACCGCGTCGACGACCGCCGGCACCAGCGTCATCGTCCCACGCGCGACGCCATGGCCGCCGGCTTCGGCACCTTGGGCGACGAGTAGTTCGGCACCCTTCGCCACCGCGTCGCGTGCCATCGTCACGCTCTGGACTTGGCAGATCACCATCGCCCCCGCACGCTTGATCTTCTCGACGTAGGGTGCCGGATCGCCGAACGACAGCATCACTGCCGCAGGACGGCGTTCGAGCGCCAGGTCAAGCAGCGCTAGGCGCTTGGCCAAGCTCCAGGTGATGAATCCTACACCGACCCGACTCTTACCGGCCGCGTCAAACTCGCGGGTCAGCCAGTCAGCGTTACCGTAACCACCGCCAATGAGGCCTAAGCCGCCAGCGGCGCTGAGCGCGGCGGCGAGGCGGCCGCCAGCAATTTGATCCATCGGCGCCAGCAGTACGGGGTGCCGGATGCCTAGCCTGTCAGTCAGCTGCGTCGTCAGTGCCATGTCAAACCTCTTCGGCTCCCGCGCCAGCGACCAATGCGCGTTGCCTCTCGTTGCTCCCGGCGTCATCGCGGACGTGGGCGCAATTAAAGCAACGAAGCATAACATCTGGCGACGGTATATCTTCAATCTCAAACCAAATGCGGTTAGCCTTCGTCGCAGAGGACGGAAGATCACAGCCTTCGTGAGGGAGGCTTCTAATCTGTTCCGGAAGCAGCGCGGCTCCTAGCCCTGCTCCGACGAAGCTAATAACCGCCGTTTCCCGGTCAGCATCCCGTAGGATTCTTGGTTCTGAAACCAGGGGAAAACCAGGGGTCCTTAGGGTCAAATCTCAATTATCAACATAATCCTTGCATTTCGAGCCCGTTGGTGTGGTAAATTGCGGAGGTCATGGCAAGATCATTACGCATCGACGTGCAAAATGGTTGGTATCATGTACTCAACCGGGGGGTCGAAAGACGC
>DATFZA010000482.1:0-2618 GCA_035314765.1 Bryobacteraceae bacterium | reverse complement strand
CAATTCCACGCCCAGCCGCACGGCGCCGATATTCCAGAATTGGCTGGCATGCATTTTCAATCCAAACCCAAGCTGGCGGGCGGCGAGGAGAAAGCGGCGGGTCTGTTCCAGATCGAATGCGCCTTCCTCGCATTCGATATCGACAAACTCCGCCAGCCGCCGGCGTGCCACCAGCGGCAGCATGTGATCGCAAAGCCAGGCGACATGGGCCTCACGGCGCAATTGCTCCGCGGCCGGCAGGAAGCGCGCTCCCATAAAGGTGGAGACCACCGACACGGGCCCGCTTCGGAGGGCGGCATCCGCCTTGAGGATTCTGAGTTCCCCAGGCTCATCGCAAGCTTGACCCGACTTCGCTTCCAGCGTTGTGGTTCCTTGACGCAAGCAATCCTTTAGCACCCGTACGGCGTCGGAAACCAACAGCCGGCTTGACATATCGCCGATCAGATTCACTTCGCCGCGAATCAAACGGTCATATGTGAGGAAACCGGTCTCATCACCCGGATTGGGAAAGCGCGCGGGCGGCCCGACCAGATGGGTGTGGCTGTCGACGAATCCCGGAAGAACCACTCTGCCCGAAGCATTGATTTCCAAGGCGCCACGCGCCATGGAGAGGTTTTCCAGGCGGCGCGTAGGGCCGACCTCGCGGATAATCCCATCCACAATGAGAACGGCGCCGTCGATAATGACGCCAAGATCGTTCAATTCGGCCCCACGACGTGGGCGGTTGGGCCCTTGCAGAGTAAGCAACTGGCGGGCGTTCCGGACCAACACTGGTCTGGCCACATAACCAGAGTAGAGGAATTTTCGAGAGTGTGGGGTAGGCTTTCAGCCTGCGGCGGGTTATTAACCTGGTTATTTACCCGCCCCGAGGCGGAGCAGCGAAAACCGCCGGCATTGCGACGCGGATGGGGACACAGCGGGCTCGTGTCCGAGTTCTCTCAATCAAGTTTATATGGCGCCCGGCCTGCAGCCGAATTCCATCCGATGGTGGCAGATTTTCGAGAAGGGAGGCCGGGTTATTTTCCCGGCCCAAGGCGCCGCGCAAACGCGGCGGCTGTTTACCTTCCCCACATCGCCCAAAACCGCAAATTATGGAGCGGGTACCTTGCTCTTAGCCTCTCCCGAGTTTTCCAGCAACCTGCTAGTATGAACTCGATGAGTTCCCTTCTCGCGCCCATGTCCGGGACCGACCATCGCGTCATCGGCGGGATCGCGGTCGACACGGTTTGCGCCGGAGCGGCTCGCGTGAAGCGCCTGATTTACCAGCCCGGCTTTCGCTGGTCCACAAATATCAAACCGCTGGTCGGCACCGACGTGTGCCAGCATGCGCACGTCGGCTTTCTGGCGCAAGGACAGATTCATGTTCAGTACGCCGATGGGTGCTCGCTCGAGTTCGCGGCGCCCCAGGTGCTGGCGATCGAGCCGGGGCACGACGCCTGGGTGGTGGGTGACCAACCGGCGGTGCTCATCGAATTCGACTTTGCCAGCGAAACCATCAGCCGCTTGGGCATGCCCGGCGCGCACCGTCATCAGACTTGATATTCTTTCAAGCGGGGCCGGATTCCTAGCCACAGCAGCAGGCACAACGAGGCGCCTGTCGCCAGCGACAACGGCTCGAATCCCACCAGCGTCCGGAAGCCGCCGCCCACCGCGGCATCGAACGCCTTTTGATTGATCTCCAGCGTTCTGCCCAAATCGCGATCGAACTGCTCAAACCAAGAACTGGAATGCCCGTTGCGTTTTTCCACGGCTTGCGCAATAGCTTCCTGCCGCTTTCCAGCGCTTACCAAGCCCCGAATTTGTTGGCTCGCCGTAACGTAATACCGTAAGTCGATGAGCGTCGCCTTGGCCGCTTCGGCTTCCCCTTTAAATGTGATGTTATTCAATTCGTCGGCCAGATAACCGGTGAATTCCCCTGGCCTTTTACCCTTAATGGCCCGATCCGCCGCTTCCTCGTAAGACCCAGACTCCGGTAATTTGGCCAGACTGTCGATCTGCGCGCTAAAGTCCCGGTCGAACGGCTCGCCTGCGGCACGCAACAGCAAAAAGCGGCTCTCGTCGGCGCTGGCGCGATAAGCGACCGCGCGCGCGCGCCACAGAGCATGCAGAGAAATGAATGCATCTTCCCGCGCGACCTTGAGATGACGCATGCTCGCCGTGAATGTTTGGCCCGCATACATTAGAAACGCGAAAGTGAGGAGCGTCGCTGCGATAAGGCCGGGATTCAGCACGCGGTTCGTTCTTCTGAATAAAAAGACCTGTATGACAATCAGAACTCCAAGGAAACCTAAGCCGATAAACATGAGAACGCCCAAGGAAAGCCCGGCTGTCACCCGGCGAGTCTTATACGAATCCTCGAGCATATCGAGACCCGCCTTGTCCAGCGCATCCGCCGCCGGCCAGAGCACATCATCCATCTTTGCGGTCGCCTTCAGATAAGCCGCATCCCGGCGCGCCGCGTCGCCGGACGCGTGGTAGTCGCGGGCTTGCTGCACCAGAATCTCGTACTCACCCAGCGCCAGTTGGATCTTCAGGATGGGCGTCCGCTCCGACTCTCCGTAGGCAATATTCTCCGCGGCGGCAATCAAAGCCCTCGAGGCTTCCGCCCGCCGTTCGTC
>DATFZA010000481.1:0-15387 GCA_035314765.1 Bryobacteraceae bacterium | reverse complement strand
CCGCGCTGATCGCATTCCTGGCGCGTATTCCCACCCGCATCGGATATAACCGGGATGCCAGAGGGTTTTTGCTCACTCAGTCGATCCCCGTTCCGCGGCCCGGCGACATTCCGCGTCACGAACGTTTTTACTACCTGGAACTGCTGCGCCGCGCTGGCATTGTCGATCGCCTTCCGGAAAGCAGCTTGATCCGCCTCACGCCGCCGCCAGTCGAGCGCGGTCGCGTGGTTGGCGTCAGCCCGGGCGCGGCTTATGGCACGGCCAAACGTTGGTTACCGGAACGTTTCGCCGAGGCCGCGTTGCGCATCGCGCGCCAGCGAAATGCATCCATTGCTCTTTTCGGGTCATCGGACGAGCGTGCTTTGTGTGAAGAGATTGGGGCCATTTTGGGCGATCATCCGCACGAGAATTACGCCGGACGGACCACGCTTAGCGAGTTCATTGAGTTGGCTGCCGCCTGTGAAGTGTTTCTCACCAACGATTCCGGCGCGATGCACATTGCGTCCGCGCTGGGCGTGCCAACTGTCGCAATATTCGGCGCCACCGATGACGTCGGAACCGGCCCCACCGGCTCCAACGCGCGCATCGTCCGGCAGAAAGTGGATTGCAGTCCCTGCCTTTTGAGAGAATGTCCTATCGATCACCGCTGCATGAAGCTGGTGACGGCGGATCGTGTCGCCGCGGAAGCAATGGCGCTGCTTGGGGAAAACCATTAACTCGATGAACGGCCCGCGCATACTGGTTGTCCGTCTGGGCTCAATGGGCGATGTCATTGCCGCTCTGCCCGCTGTGGCCAGCCTGAAACAAAGCCTGCCGGGCGCCAGCATGAGTTGGATCGTGGAGCCGCACTGGGCGCCGCTGCTCGAGGGCAACCCTTGCTTGAGCCAAATCATTTTGCTGGATCGCACGAATCTGTCCAGCACGCTTGCCAGCCTGCGCAAACTGCGTAGTCAGCACTTCGATTTCGCGGTCGATTTCCAGGGCCTCGTCAAATCCGCCGTGCTCGCGTCTTTGGCGCGCGCCGACCGGATTTATGGCTTCGACCGGCGGGCCGCGCGCGAATCCGCCGCCTCCTGGTTTTACTCGCATCGCGTGCCGCTACGCAACTATCATGCGGTGGAGCGCAACCTCGATCTCGCCGCTGGCGCGGGCGCCACCAGTCTGCTGAAACAATTTCCGCTTCCCGCGGGTGTTCCGGAAGGGAGGCTTCCCGATCGGCCCTTTGTTCTGGCCAGCCCCCTGGCCGGTTGGGGCGCCAAGCAATGGCCGCTCGAATACTATTCTGAACTTGGTTTACGGCTTCGCCGAGAATGCGGAATGACGCTAGTGATCAACGCCGCGCAGCCGGTGGAAGTTCCCAACACCGTGGTCCACGTCTCCACACTGGCTGGACTGATTGACGCCACGCGCCGCGCTTCGGCGGTGGTCGGGGTAGATAGCGGACCCCTGCATCTGGCGGCCGCTCTCGGCAAACCCGGCGTGGCGATTTACGGCCCCACCGAACCCGCCCGCCATGGGCCGTATGGTGAAAGCATCGCGGTATTGCGCGACCCGAGCGCGGAAACGACCTATAAACGGACTGAGCAGCCCGCCGCTTCCATGCGGGCGATCACTCCGGATATGGTCTTCGCGCAATTAGTGAGAATGGTCCAGCCGGAATCGCAAGCGCAACGCCGCGGATGAACTGGTTCCCCAAACCCTACGCAGACCGCGTGGCGAAACTGCGCGTGCCGTTTGGGTTCGTCCTGGCGATCGCGTTTGCCTGGTTTGCGCATCCGGCGGTGACATCATTGGCCGCCGGACTGCCGGTCTCGCTAGCGGGCCTCGCTTTGCGCGCGTGGGCGGCGGGACATCTGGAAAAAGACCGGGAGCTGGTCCGTAGCGGTCCGTACGCCTACGTCCGCAATCCGCTTTATATCGGAACGCTCTTGGTGGCCGCGGGACTGGTGATCGCCGCGCGTCAATGGGGCTTGGCCCTGTTGTTTACTGGCGTGTTCCTGCTCATATATCTGCCTGCGATTCAACTGGAAGAACAGCACCTGCGGGATCTGTTTCCCGGCTTCGCCGATTACGCCCAACGGGTGCCCGCGCTTTGGCCGACGTTCCATCCGTTGCGATCGGCCAAGCCGTTTCGCGCCAGATTGTACGTTTACAATCGCGAGTACCAGGCGTTGCTCGGCTTTGCGGCCGGAGTAGCGCTGTTGGGCGCGAAAGTGTTTCTACAATGATGAAGGGAGGCCGACGGGGGCGTCGGCCCGCGGTCCGGGGGGACCGCCCCACAGGGAGAGCGCCAGCTTCTCCGGGTAGGGGACTCTCGCGAGTTCTTAATTGTCAGCGCGGTGGATTGCGAATTTCAGCCGAAAGGGCACCCGTCGGCCTCAAGCCGCCAAGCGAGTGATCGCGGGAGAATGTTGCGACCGGGAAGGGAACATCAGAACCGTCGCTTCGGTCTTCCTCGATGCGCAAACAATGCACTGCTGCGTTTCGATCGGCGCCAATGACGAGGACTCAAGGCTTTCCAACGCGGAACGAATCCCTGCAAGCACAGCTTCCTTGTGAGGACTATCCGGCCACTCCTCTATACAGTGCAATCGATAGTGCTCCACGTTCATCCACTGCCTGATCATCTCATTTCCCCCGCTTGGACTGTTGCATATACGCCGCCAAAAGAATCGGCCGATTGCCAAGGCGCAAACCGGCGCCAGGCGCTGTCTGCCGGAAGCTGCCGGTACTTCGCAGCACGAACCAGATCTCCACCCTGTTCGAAGTGATGCGCCAACTCAGGCGCGGCTTCGCTCAACCGCTGCGCGTAAAGTGTTTCTAACCGCCCGGCGACCAGCAGGTGTAGCTTCGCCCTGTGCCCCGGCGATTGCCGCCGATACAGCACTTCGCGGTACAGTGCGTGGACAAACTCGTAGCGCCCCGAGGCGCTTCGATCTGGGAACTCGTGGCGATCCGCCGAGCGCACAATGTAGTGCCGGCGGGACAACCCTTCGCACAAGTTTTCAAACTCCTCCACGTCCATGTTCGCCGCGGTAGCGCTCACCGCGGCAGAGAACAGAACCCCGGTGACGCTCGCTGCCTCTAGAGCGCGATGTTCTGCCGGGCTCAGCCGCTCGATCTGCAATTCGATCATCTGGCGCAGACTTTCCGGCGCCTCCAAATCGATTTCTTCGATGGGAACGTTGAGTTTCCAGGTTCCGTTCTCGCTCAAGACGAAACCACGCCGGGTCATGTGGTCTAGCGCAGCCACCATGAACAACGGATTGCCTTCGGAACGCCTGTGGAGCAGCGCGGCGAGACCGTTCGGGACGCTCGCATCCGGCGCCCCGGCGCCCAGATACGCCGCAATTTCTTCTTCCCGCAGCGGCTCTAGAGCAAGTTCATGACACAACTGATGAACCAGAAGATCTTGTTTCACCGCCTTCAGTGGATGGCCGGAGAGCGCCACGTCCGCCGGACGGTAGGCGCCAATCACCATCAGCTTGGCCGTACCTCGGCCACGCGCGAGAGCGGAAATGAGATCGACCGTGGACGGATCAACCCAATTCAGATCCTCCAAAACCAGCATGAGGGGTATCTCTGAAGTGATGGTCTCCAGCGCTTCGCCGATCTCACGGAGCATTCTCTGCCGTGTAGCGCCGTCGATTTCGCGCTGCAGGGTCTCGCGCTGTTGGCGGCTTAGTAGGGCAGGGAATTGAACCAGCCAGGTGGGAGCTTGCACGGCAAGGATCCGGACCACTGCGTCTCCTTCGGGGCCACGACATAAATTGCCTAGCGCCTCCAGCACCGGGTAATAAGCTTCCTTGCCGCCGTAACCCTCAACACACTGCCCTCTGGCGATACGAATGGGCGCGCCTGCCCCCGCTTGCCCCAGAGACGCTTGGCGCTGAAATTCATCCACCAGCGTGGTCTTGCCGATGCCCGGCTCGCCGGTGACGAAAACGATCTGCCGCTGTCCTCCGATCGCCTTCCCCAGGTGAGCCCGCAAATCACTGAGAGCTCGGTCTCTTCCCACGATTTTGGTTCGCACCGGGATCTCCGCCGGGGTGGGTTCAGCCGGCGCCAGATTGCGAATGGGCGCGATGAACTGGTATCCGCGCCGCGGCAGCGTCTCGATATATGTAGGATTCTTCGGATCGTCTCCCAGCACCTCCCTGATGTCGAAGATGTGCCGTTTGAGAACCTCGGGTTGAACATGAGTGTCGGGCCAGACGGCATCGAGGAGTTCATCCTGGGTAACCAGGCGTCCGGCGTGGTTCAGCAGATATCGCAGGATGGCGAATGGCTTTGGCTTCAAAACAAGGCGCTCGTCTTCTCCGCTATGGCCGCGCCGCCAGAGACACTGATTGACCGTGTCCAGCCGGAAGGGTTCCTTGGTGCTGGCGCTTCGGGAGCAGTGGTGGCCAGTCACCAGGCGCGGACCCCTTGCTTGTGCTCCAGTTACTTGTGCTCCAGTAGAATGTGCTCCGGCGCCGGACTGGGAATGCGGAATCTCACGGATCATGACGGTGCTCATTGTTGCCATTTCTTTTTGCTTCCTCTGTTTGATTGTGGAACCAGTTTCTCCAGCAGCCAACCCTAATTGGGGGTCCCATCGGTACACCGGATCGTGATGGCTACCGGCACTACTTTAGAGGTGTCGACTTCCGCCCCCGGCAGTGCGATCCCCGTTAACGAACAGCTTCCTTCCAAAAAGGCGAGCGTCAACGGACCACGCCCCAGGACCGAGCAGTGCCAGACCCGCGCCCAGCACTGCCAACAGACTGTGGGTCCACAGGTCCCCAGATTGGGTGAAATGCTCGGACAAGGCGATCCATATCTCAGCTAGCGCAATCACCGTTCCGGCAATGGGCGTCCAAAAACCGGCGAGCAGAGAGATTCCCGCAGCGGCCGCGGTCAGGTCCAGCGCCAGTGTGATTGGTTTCCTCGGTATAGGCGCGGGCATTGGCGACAGTCTGGGACGCCGCGGTCAGGTCCAGCGCCAGTGTGATTGGTTCCCTAACAGGCGCTCCCGACAGAATCGCGACCCCACAGTGTAATGAAGGAATGCTGGCTCCAAGCCTTAAGAACAAAAGGCCGATCCCGGGCGAACCCTCCGGAAATGTTGAGAATAGACGTTGCAAGAAACCTTCCCAAGCCAATGGTAAGGATTCTTGGGCACGATCTGAACCCTAGAAAGCTTGGTTCGACTGCCGCTCGTTCGAGGGGGTACGTCCCTGGCGCTGAAGCTTCAGTTCTGAGCGCCAACATTTGTCGCCAAAGTCTGACTCCTGGCCAGGGCCGGGCCGAACCGTCGCCGTCCGCCAATTTGACAAACCGGGAAGAGACGACTGAGCTGCAAGTCAGCGACGGTTCGATGTTCAGGGGTGGGTTCCGGCTCTGCGAGCGGCTTTACCAAATTGCGGCGAGAGCCGCGGGATCCGCGGCAGATGCAAGACGATCGTCACGCTAGTGAATCGCACGATGATAGCGGCGGAGCGCACTGGGCCGAGCCGGTACGTCTTTCGGGCAAAATGAGCTAATCCCCAATTGATGAGCGCGGCCTTCCCGGCGCACTGCAATGAAAGTGTGAGCGTTACCAGAGCGGCGGCAAGCGGCCGGCGATCCGTCGCTTAGCCCGCTGTGGCACTCCGGCTTCAACGCCGTTGCTCAACCTCATTCGAACAACCATGGCCGGGCTCGGTTAACAGAAGGCTCGCGGTGCGGAGCCCATTGCCGGCCAGGGAGATGGTTAGTGCCACCAATCGTGCACATCGTTTTGTCCGTCCTCTGAACCCGAATCGGGCCGCCCAACTCGCGAGCAAGCCAGCCGGTACGAGCGAAAACTCACGAAGTTAGACAGGGCGAAGTTGCGACGTCTCTGGCAATCTCCGACGCGAGAGACGTTGTTAGGTCATCTATGCCGCGAAGTAGGGTGATGAACGATTGCGCACGGCCGGGAGGTAACTGTGAAGAGTCTTGACCTTGGATTGCTTCTACCGTTCTGTCTAGAAGCTCCTGAGAATCTTCGACGCTATTGGTTGCGTATGGTGTACAGTCCTGGATCCGGCCGGCCATTTCTTCCAGCATCCGGGCTGAATGCTCATCATACGCTTGCTGTCGAACACGAACACTCTCCGGCAATTCGAAGCCGGGCAACTGGAGACGGTATTTCAGGAACGCAATCCGCATCACGAACAGGGTGCGCAATTGCGGTTGCCACTGGCGGATGTAGCTCCGTAGCTCGAGATCCGTGCGGCGTGAGGGACCGAGTTCGAAAAGTACGCCGTCGCCAAGCGCCCTTACCTTATCCAGATTTGCATTGATTGTCGCGCGAAGAGCAAGGCTCCGGCCGAGCGCACTTCTGAGGTCGTTTGCAGGCGGTTGTGTTGCAAACTGCGCCAATAATCGAAGATTGCGAATGAACGTCCTTTTCATTTCGACAGCGGCGCGTGTTCCCCATAACCGGTCAAAGACAAGCCACATCATGATCAAGCCCAGCAAAATCCCGACAACGCGATCTCGAGCTATGGTGAGCGAGGTCTGTATTGTGAATTCCTGCAGGTGGATGAGGTAGAAAGCCAGAGCGAGCTGTACGCCGAAGTATGACAACCGGGGGCTGGAGGTCATGAACCAGGAGGACACGGCGGTGACGATTCCAAATAGAACTAAGAACCCAGCGATAGAGTCGACGTAGGGCAAAATGAAAATCTGCGAGCCCATCCCGATCACAAACCCGCCTACGATCGCGCCCGCGATACGAAGGACCTGCTTCTGACGAGATGCCCCAACCGTGGACAGCGCGGTCAGTAAACAGGTGGTCACCGCCGTGCTGATTCCCGGCCAAGCCAGCGCGTTGTAGATCACGTAACAACTGCTCGCGGCCAAGCAGCCTTTTAGCGCGAAACGAAGGTGCTCAGGATTAACGAATGCATCTCGGGAAAGAAGCATCTTTCGCTCAAGATGGTCTGGCGAAGGCAGGTATACTTGAGCCGGTTGAGTACCCGCAAACACTTCCGTCAGCAGAGTCACCGTACGCTCCATCTCGCCCAGTAATGGAGCCACCGCCGCAGATTCTGTCTCTGCATTGAACTGAACCGGCGGCGGAATTTCGCGGTTCAGCAGATCGTTGCGAATACTCGCCAGTGCCGAGGCCAAGTTGCGGAATCGCCTCTGACTATCAGGCGAAAACTCGAGGCTGAGCGGCGTCAGAGTAGCTGCAAGATCGACCAGCCGGCCAACGAGGACCGCAACGCCTCCGGCGGCAGCCGAGTACTGCGGCGGAATGTTAGAGCGCGTTAAAATTCGCCGCAACGTGGATGTTCCCAGCATCGCGAGCCGTACGATTTTCCGCTGGATTGCGGTATCGGGAGCGCGGCCCTGCGCGTAGCAACTCAAAAGATCTTCGACTGTCGACAAGCGGTCCGTCAGGGGTAAGAGGATTTCATCGCCCGGCCGTTGCCGCACAAACGCCAGTTCCACCGCCCCGGTAACCGCAACTGCGATCAAGGTTGCCAAACACAGCCAAAGCGTGTCCTCTACGTTGGTCTCAGCGGAGACATGACGGTCCCACAACGGAATTCCAAGCGCGTTTGTATTCACAAAGGCAACCGCCGCCAGGTAGTTTGTCAGCGTGCCGATCCCATAAAACGCAAAGAACAACGTGGCAATGACCCAGAGGAAATGAAGCGGGGGAATATTGAGCACCAACTTCATCGAGAGGATAATGTAGGCCGCGCCGATCCCAGTAACGAGCAATATCGTTGCCGCGGATTTTACGGTGGCTTGCGGGTTTTCCCGTGAAACCAGAAGCGCGTAAATCGCGCCCTGCCATGCGTACGGGATCCGAAAAGTCATGCTAATGACGACGACCAGAGTCGCCGCGACGACCATCCGAGCGACCAAGGAGAGTCTGCCGGGATATGGGGTCAGCTCGTCTTTGAGCCATTCCCAGAGCCAGGCGAGCGGGTGATTTGCCGCAGGTAGAGATTGTGCAATTGATGCCATTTCAACTCCCGCGAATCACGACGACTGCCGATTCACTCACCCGAAACAGATCTGGCGGAGGGTTCTCGACGCGCACCCGGACCGGATAACGCGACGCCAGATGCACCCAGTTCAGCGTCCTCTGCACATCCGGCAGGCCTTGGTCGAAGCGGCCGACAACGTCTGCGTCGGGAGTCACGCCGAATCCGATGCTGTCCACGACGCCCGAAAAGCGCACGTTCGGTTTGGACAGGACATAGACATCGGCCCGCATTCCGGGCGCGATGTGCTCCAGTTGGCCTTCGCGGAAGTTGGCCACCGCCCACCACGTACGCGCGTCGATCAGCGTGAACATCTGCTGGCCGGTGTGCGCATAAGCTCCTTCCGAAATCGTCAGATTGGTGACACGAGCATCGAACGGCGCGTAGACTCGACAGTTATTGAGGTTGTAGCGCGCGGTTTCGCTGGCCGACGTTTTTGCGCCGCGTTGGTTGACCAGGGGCTCCAGTGTGGTGACGGCGTTCTGCGCCTGTTCATGCTGAGCCTTACTCTGTGTCAGCATCGACTTGGAGCCTTGCTCCTGCGCCAACGTGGCCTGAAGCGCAGCCTGGGCCTGCCGCAGTTGAGATTCCGACTGTTTGAGCGCCTGTGCCTGCGCGATCTCCGAAGTGCGCGCCCGATCCACCTGATCGACGGTGACAAACTGCTTGACCAACAGCGGCTCAACGCGATGCAGGTTGTTGCTCGCATACGTCCACTCGGCTCTCGCACGGCTGACAGCCTGCTCGGCGGCTGCCACGTCTGCCCTGGCCTGATCGACTGCCGCCGCCCATCGGCGTACATCCGCTTCCGTGCCGTGGATGTTTGCCTCCGAGACCGAGACTGCGCTCACCAAAGCGGCAATTCTTCTGCGCTCGTCCGAAATCTGTCCTTCGAGCGTCGCCTGCTCGGAAATTGTTCTCTCCAGGGCGTACCGATACGGCCGGTCGTCGATTTCGAAAAGGAGATCGCCTTTTTTAACGAACTGATTGTCATGCACATTCAAACGGACGAGTGGGCCTTCGACCTGCGGCGCGATTCCGATAAAGTTCGCGAGAATCTCGGAATCGTCGGTTCGCGGATAGGAGTTCGTCCGATAGACCACCACCAGGCCCAACACGATCGCGCCGGTTACGATAACCACGCTTAGAATGCGGCCAACTATTATTCCCATCTTGCTATTGCTGGTGGTCTCCATGGATTTCCTCGCTATCGAAAAAAGGCGAGCCAGAGCGCGCATGTGAACAGCGCGGTCAGGCTTGGATAGGTCAATATTGGAAGCGCAAGTACAGCACGAGCGCGCAGGAACAGCCAACGGGCCGCAACCGTGAGCAGCAGCTCAACGCCAGACATATTTTGATCCCAGCTGAAGGGGCCACACCGGTATGATTCCGCTTCACTTTATCGTAGCGCCATAGTGCACCTGGCACACCAATGCAGGTTCTTGATTTCACATGCTGGCCGCATTGCCCTCAAGCCGAAGCAATGCCGGAGTCATCGTCGGCGTTCCAGAGTCGCGACGCCGGCCGCTTTTCGAATGGGAGCCCACCAAACCCATGGCGGCCCGATGCTAGCCTTCGGTTCGCACCATACGTTCAGCCGGTATAGCTCCCTTCTCACCGCGCCGACGATGTGCGGAATGCGCGTCGAGCCGGGCCCGAAACGACCGCCTAGCAGGCCGATGATCAGAAATTCGCGCGGTATTGCTCCCATCAACTCCAACAGTGAAAACGAATTCTCTCAGCGCGGACGAGTGCTGATCGTCGCGAGCACGTGAAGGATTTCCGAGATCCGCGAGTGCCACATTGTCCGAGAATGAATCCGGCGGTAACGTCACTTAACGGCGTGGACGTAAGCGGCAACGTCATCCAGGGCTACCCCGGAAACCGAAGTGATTGGCCGCATCTTGCCCTATCCGCTGGTAACGATCTTCTTGATGTCGTCGTCACTCGTCGCCTGGACATCGGCCGGCTTCAGGTCCTGCATTTCAACCTCGATCATCTTTGCTATGGCGGAGGCCGCCACGCCGGATAAACAAAAGATGGCTACCGCTGTGAGTATGATTTGCACCTTTTTGGCTCCCTGTTCTTGTTGCACTTAGCGGGCCAGGATGCACGTTCGTTGCGAATACCGAACAAGGCTGCAAGGCTAGCCTAGTGGTCTCGTTGAATCGCTCCTCTTGACGTTGCGCTGCTTAGCCACACCGCAGCAAACAAGAGCTCGCATCACTAGAGTTCAATGATTCTTCAAGAGGGAGCGCGTCGGCTTCGTCACGGCCCGTCAAGTCTGTCCGCGTCCCGGCAAGTGTCGAACTACTGGCAGCCTTGGGCAGTACTTTCGAATAAAAGCCCCGAACTTAGCTTCCGGGGAATTCACTCCCCGAGCGGCGATTCGCAGTGCCAAGGTGGCGCGGGAGCAACGTCAAGGTCAAGGACCGGCGGCTGCATTTGAATAGCTGTTACGACTTGAGAGTACGGCTCCGTTCCAACTCGGATAAAGGCAACACATCTTCTTCTTCGGGAGCAACCCGGCGAGCCGGGGAAGTCCGGCCGCGTGGCAGTCTACGGCACGCGTGTTTTGCTTCTGTGCAGCATTCCGGAGCAGCATTCCGGACGGAGCATTCCATAGCCACTTGGGGCAGCACGGCGAACGCTCTGCCTCATTTGGGGCAACTCAAAACCGCAAAGAATGCGGCGCGATCGAGACGTCACGAGCCGGAGTGGATACGCAACCCGCGAGATGCATCGCAAGTCTTATGGCCTGTATTTGCTTGGTCGACGTGAATGCGGGAGTTTGTTGAATAGAAGGTGGCGCGGATCGACTATGCTGACGCCGCCGGATGCTGTGAACCACAACTTACCGTCCGCGGACGTGGCGACCGGCGGGCTATAGGCGAATGTCAGAACGGCTACTGACTCCGACGGTACAATAAGGGTACCGATAACCTATGGTTCCGCCTGACACAAGAGGCGACGGACATTTGGGGATCGTCCGTTGCGATTCGGCGGGGCTGGAAAACGGTGACAGGCCTCGCCACGGTTACAAAATGGCCACATGACAGGCGGGCATTCTCAGCGTTTCGTTCTAGGGGGTGGTAAGAGACATACTTGGGCCCTTAGCTCAGCGGTTAGAGCAGCGGACTCATAATCCGTTGGTCGTAGGTTCAAATCCTACAGGGCCCACCAAATCCCTCCATTCAACGTTGCCGCATCGGCCCGGCGTCATAATTAAAGGGTGTCCAGCTACGAGAATGAACTCGAAGCGATCTCGCGGAACGCAATCGGGCCGGCGGATCTGGTGCAGATGCTACGGTCAACCCACTTGGCGCACCGATAGCAAGCGTCGGCACTCAGTAACTTGGCACTTCCAGGTCCAGCGAGCCGATCATCTGGAAATGCTTTCGGTTCTTAGAAACCAGCGTGAAGCCGTTCTCGATTGCAGTGGCGGCGATCAGGGCATCGAGCGTGCCCAGCCCCGCGGATTTCGCATGCGTTTTCATCAGACAGTATGCGCGCCGGCTGACATCGTCGGTCGGCGGTATCTGCTCGTAGGCCGAAATCAAGATGTCGAGATCGGTCACTTCGCGCTGGTTGCGGGCGCCGGCGATCAATTCGAGCCCCGTGATCGCCGAGAGCCGGCAATCGTCGCCGAGGCTATCCAGGTAGTCGGCGGCCTTGGCGTTTCCGCGCGTGAAATCTACCATGACGTCGGAATCGATCAGGTATGCCATCGGGAGCCGCGAGCGGTTAAAACCGGGGTTCCCGCAGGCGGTTCACGTACGTGACGCCGTCGGGGATGTCCTCGCGGTCGGCCCACATTCCGAAAGCGGCAAACTCACGTACGGATTTTGGCCGGCGGCGCGGCTGCTCGGCGACGTGCACCTCGACCCTGGTGCCTTCCGTGAGCTTCACTTCTTCCAGTGGCTTGAAGACCCCGTCCTCGTATTTGGCGGCGATGGTCATGACGTTCGCCCTCGCAATTCAAGGATACCAGGGATGGTCAGTCGGGGCGCGCCGCACGGCTCCGCGACCACCCGAAGATCTGGTGGCAAAACTGGTGGCAATGGCGATAGATTCGGGCGCTATTCCGTGGAATCAGTGGACACCCGCCGCCCGTAAGTGTTTTGAAACGTCGCGTCAATGGACGGCATGGACGCCGAGCGTTGGCACTCATAATCCGTTGGTCGTAGGTTCAAATCCTACAGGGCCCACCAGTTCTTCCTTCAACGTTGCCCGCACCAGGTCGGGCGTCATAATTGAGATGTGTCCAGCTACGAGAATGAGCTCGAAGCGATCGTCGCGGAACTCAATCGAGCGGCGGCAACGTCGCGCGAGCCGAAGCCGGAGGAAGCCAAGAGTTCGGCAAGCCTGGATCCAATGCTGGCCCAGGCTGTGCGGCGCGGTGCTTCCGACCTGCTGCTCATCGCACACGCTCCCGTTACGTTTCGCATCAATGGGTCGCTGACGGCGGCCGCACGCCCGGCACTCGCTCCGGAAGAGACGCGCAGTTTGCTGCTTCCGCTCTTGAGCACGACCCAGCAGCAGGGCCTGGAGCGCGACAAATCCGTGGACTTGTGCTTTACGCGCGAAGGGATCGGGCGTTTTCGCGCCAATATCCATTTTCAGAGGGGAACGCTCGCAGCGAGCCTCCGGCTGCTCCCCGACAAGATTCCTACTCTCGAATCCCTGCATTTACCGCCGGCGCTGAAACGGCTCGGCGAGGCACGGCAGGGATTAGTTCTGGTTACCGGCGCTACGGGCTGCGGCAAGAGTTCGACGCTAGCCGCTTTGGTGGACCTGATCAACACCCAGCGGCGCGATCATGTGGTGACGATCGAGGATCCGGTCGAGTACGTCCATACCAACCGCGATTCCATCGTCGAGCAGATCGAAGTGGGACGGGACACACCCGATTTCGCAAGCTCGGTTCGCAGCGTACTTCGGCAGAATCCGGACGTGATCCTGGTGGGGGAGATGCGCGACACCGAGACCATCGCCACTGTGCTTACGGCGGCGGAAACCGGGCATCTGGTTTTATCCACGCTGCATACCAATGACACGTCCCAGGCGGTTTCGCGGATCCTGGATTCTTTTCCAGCGGGGCGTCAGCAGCAAGTGCGGCAGCAGCTCTCGCTCGCCTTGCTGGCCATCGTTGCGCAACAGCTTGTTCCCGCGGCGGACAAGGGCGGGCGTTATCCGGCGGTGGAAATCATGAGCGCCACGCATGCCGTGCGCAATTTGATTCGCCGGGGAGAAGACCATCAGATCTATACCGCGATTGGGACGGGGCGCGCCGAAGGAATGATCACCATGGAGCAATCCTTGGCGGATATGGTGCGGTCCGGCAGGATCACGCGGGACACGGCGCTGGCGCATTGCTTCCGGCTGGAGGACCTGAAGCGCTATCTTTAGCTTGGTGGCTGGGGATGTGAAACAGCCGCAGCCCAGAACAAGCTCCCATACCTAACCTAGAGGTGATGGAGCACAGCGCAACTCAGGTGACCGAGGACAAACCAGAATGCCCCTTCCAGAACTCTTTTCACTTTCGGCGTCATGACGTAAATCATAGCTCGCAACTGGGTCAGAACGTACTAACCTGATTTCCATGGACCCCGAATATACCGACCGGTTTCTCCAAACCGTCCGCACCGCCCCTGACGAAAGCCGGCAAGAGATCCTGCATAGAGCCTACGCGTCCGTCATCCAGGGTAACTTTGAGGCCTTCGCCGATTCCGTCACCGGCGATGTGGAACTCCATATTTCCGGCTTTGCGCCAATGGATGGCGCCTGGCGCGGCCGTCAGCAGGTAATTGACGCAACGCGAAATAACGTCGCGCTCGTATCCAATCAGCAGCCCGTGATTGAGAGCATGATCAGTCAGGGCGATTGCGTCGGAGTTCTGCTGCGGGAAAGCGGCATCTTGAAATCGACCGGACAACCATACAGCATTCGCGGAGTCCAGTGGTTCACATTTTCAAACGGCAAGATCAGGAGAATCGACCAGATTGCGGCCGGCGTTACTGCTTCCCATCCAATTCCACCACCGCCGTCAACACCACATCCTTGAGCGCCGCCGCTTCGGAGAACAGCGCCCAGTACACTTCACCCGTAAGCTCGTCCACCTCTCCATTGGTCGACACCACGCGCCCGGGAAATTTCAAGACGAACATCATCGGCGTCAACCCGCCGTTATCTTTACTCGCGGGAGGGCCGGCCGTTGGGTCCGGTTGCGACGGACGGCTGGATGAGACGCTCGTCTTAATGAGCTTCACCGCTATCTCGCGCCGTTGCGCCGGCGTCAGTTGATTGCCGAACTGTTCTTCCAAAGCCTTCAGCAGCACCGCTCCAATGCGCTGGGTCATGCGCCGCTCGGCGAGATCCGGATGGATCAGCCCCACAGCCAACAGCGGATCGCCAGGTCCGAACAAAAGCGGCACCGCGAGCGCCGTCATTTTTTCCGCCACCGCCCGAGCGTTCTCATCCGTCGCCAGGGGCTTCGGAAGCAACGCCTTAATCTCGCCCAGATTCTCGGGCGTCAAATCCATGCCCTTCGATGGCGCGCCCTTCCAGTGCAGTCTCTCGGAATACTCGAAACGGTTGCCAGTGCGCGTAACGGTAACCGAATTCGCCAGTTGCACGTTGCCGCCCTCGGTTCCATCCTTGAGCGAAACATCTCCTTCGAGCGGGCGGCCCAGAACCAGCTTCCGCTGGTAAGTCATGGTGCGGTTGCCGTCTTTCTTGGTCTCCAGCGTGGTCCACTCCTTGCCCGCAGGCAAGACAAATGTGTCCTCCAGCTTGCCGCCCATTTGCATGCTGCCTTCCTTTTGCTCCTGACCCGTAAGAGCGACGGTCCGGCTACAAGATCCGTCGCTCTTGACTTCCGTGGTTACCCGGACGCGGGCGCATCCACTCAGCAAAACCGCGGCGGCAAGCGCGGCCAACAAGACAGAGATTCGCATAAGAATGATCCTGTCTTATTTTCGGCGGAATTCTCTCGGACCGTTAGCACCTACGTAGTTGCATTCGTGCTGTTTCTGGCAGAATGTTTTTCGTGCCATGCGTTTCACCCAATATTTGCGGGCCTCAGGACGCGTTTTCAACAATCCGGAACTTGCGCGAATCTTACCGAGCCGCGACCGTGAGGGAGCGGCGGCGCCACGTCGCCGGGCCCGTTTGGTTCCGGCCAGGCCGGGTTAGGATGCGGCCGCTTTGCGGAGAGCGGCGATCCGCGGCGCACGGCTCTTGGGGCTATCCAGGCTGAATGATCGCGCGTCGCCCAGTTGTTCCCGAATATAGCTCTCGGTCCGCGCCACAGCTTGTTTCAAAGCGCCATCCGCCTTGACGAAGCTAGTCCAGGCAATCGCGCCGCTGTCGGGCTCAA
>DATFZA010000480.1:0-4000 GCA_035314765.1 Bryobacteraceae bacterium | reverse complement strand
GGCATCACCAGGCTGGAGGATCAGGCGCTGATACCGATGTACGGCGAGCATCCCGTGGAACTTGGGCTGAAAGAAGGCGATGGATTCCCAGCCAAACTGAGCGGCGACTCCAAATATAAAATTCTATTCGCACAGGCGTTTCCGGAGGATAGCGACCCGTTCACGATCGCGAATGTGGTCAAGGCAATCGCATGCTTTGAGCGGAGCATTATTTCGGCGCGCTCCCCCTATGACCGCTATCATTATGGCCGCGACGATAACGCCGTTTCAGAACCCGCCAAACGCGGCGAAATTCTATTTTTCAGCCAGCCACAGTCCTGCTTCCGCTGCCACGGCGGAGTGAATTTCGGCGGCGGCGGCGAGTTTCACAACACCGGTTTGAAAGCCCAAGAGGCCACCAAATTCAAGGCGCCCACGTTGCGCAACATCGCCGTTACCGCGCCCTATATGGACGACGGCGGCATCGCGACATTGCCAGGCGTTCTCGATCACTACGCCGCCGGAGGCAAGGCAGGCCACGACAACCCCGCCAAGGACCCGCTCATCGCTGGCTTTCAATTATCCGCCGGTGCCCGCCAGGATCTGATTGCATTTCTCCAGACATTGACCGACGACGCCTTGCTGCACGATCCGCGATTTGCCAATCCGTGGTGATGGTGTAAAGTCGCAAGATGGCAACTCACCTACAAGCTGCGGGCGCTCCCTCGCCGACGATCGTCTTTGAAACTCTGAATGCGTTTCAGCGCACCGAGGCCTTGCGTGCCGCCATCGAACTCGATTTGTTCCGCTTCATTGGCAAAGGACCTGGAGACGCTGCGTCGCTCGCCCAGAGCTGTTCAGCTTCCGAGCGCGGTATTCGCATTCTTTGCGATTTTCTGACAATAAATGGGTTACTGATCAAGCAGGACGATCGATACCGGCATACCCCATCCAGCGCGATGTTCCTCGATCCCGCCTCGCCCGCCTGTCTGTCTTCAATCACGCGGTTTGTCTGCAGTCCGGCTTTGACGGAACCCTACACGCATTTGGCCGATATTGTCCGGCACGGCCAGGCCCCAGGCGAAGGCACGGTGGCTCCCGACAACCCGATATGGGTTGACTTTGCGCATGCCATGGCGCCCATGATGGCGCCGCTGTCCGCGCCTTTAGCGGCGATGGTTCTGGAAGGCCGCTCCGGCCCTATGCAAGTGCTCGACATCGCGGTGGGACATGGACTGTTTGGAATTGCGATCGCCAAACAGGCGCCGCAGGCCCACGTCGTCGCCGTGGATTGGGCGGCTGTGCTGGAGGTGGCCAAGAGCAACGCTCACCAAGCGGGCGTGGCGGACCGCTATCGGACGTTAGCCGGCAGCGCCTTCACAGTGGATTTTGGCGGGCCATACGAGATCGTGTTGATCACCAATTTTCTCCACCATTTTGATCTCGCGACCTGCGTAGAATTGCTCAAGAAGGTACATAATGCGACGAAGCCCGGCGGCCGGGTAGCGGTCCTGGAGTTTGTGCCGAATGAAGACCGCATCTCTCCTCCGGTTGCCGCGGCGTTCAGCTTGGCAATGCTGGCCAGCACTCCCTCTGGCGACGCCTATACATTTTCTGAACTCGAAACCATGCTCCACGCCGCTGGTTTTGCCAACGTAACCCAGCGGCCGGTCCCGATGGGCCCGCACACCGTGGTCATGGGCAGCGCGTAGCGTCGCATACAATGGACAAGACAAATGAAAGCTTGGCGAGTTCATGAGTTTGGCGAGCCCGAAACAATGCGGTTGGAAGATGTTCCCAAGCCCGAGCCCGGCCCGGGGCAGGCGCTGATCAAAGTTGCCGCCGCGGGATTGAACTTCTTCGACATTCTGCAGGTGCAGGGCAAGTATCAAGTCAAGCCGCCGTTCCCATTTATTCCGGGCGCGGAAGTGGCGGGCGTCGTGGACGGCACGGGGGAAAAGGTGCTGGCGATGGTCAGCGGCGGCGGGTTCGGCGAGTATGTGGCGGCGGATGTAAAACGCACCGCGCCACTGCCCCAGGGCATGGATTTTGCAACCGCCGCGGCTGTGCCGGTGGTCTATCAGACCTCCTATTTCGCTTTGAAGGATCGCGCGGCGTTACGCGCCGGCGAATGGCTTCTGGTTCATGCCGCCGCCAGCGGAGTGGGTGTGACGGCGGTGCAGCTTGGCCGCGCCTGGGGGGCGCGCGTGATCGCAACCGCCGGCAGTCAAGAGAAACTCGATTTTGCCATGTCGGTGGGCGCAGAGTACGCTCTCAATTACAACGATGGGACCTGGGTGGACGCCGTGAAGCAGATCACTGGCGGCCGCGGCGCCGACGTGATTTACGATCCGGTTGGTGGCGACGTGTTCGATCTCTCGACCAAATGTATCGCTTCAGGCGGGCGCTTATTGGTGATTGGCTTCGCCTCCGGGCGCATTCCCACTATCGCCGCCAATCGAATTTTGCTGAAGAATATGTCGGTGGTGGGCGCGGTGTGGGGCGGCTATGTGCAAGCCAACCCGGGCTACGCCGGCGCCACGCAACGCGCGCTGGGAGAAATGTTTGAGAGCGGACAGCTACGTCCGCCGTCGCCAGTAAGCTATCCGCTAGCAGAAGCCCCCAAGGCTTTGAGAGATCTGGCTAACCGGAAGGTTCTTTGGAAAGCCGTGCTCACGCCGTAACTCCCGTTTTCGTGGGCGCGGCCGTGTTTGCGTTCCTGGCGGTTGGCGTGACTAATAGTGATATTGCCGCGCCGCTCGTCAACGCGGTGGACGGAATCCATGCGCAGGATGAATCCGTCTACGCCTATGCTGCCAAGCATGTTTCGAGAGACGGAAATTGGCTCACGCCGATGTTCCTCGACCGGTATTATCTGTTCAAGCCGCTGCTGGCCTATGTGCTCGCTGGCGTTAGCGTCAAGTTGCTAGGCTGGTCCTTGTTCGGTCTCCGTCTGCCCAGTCTGCTGGCCGCATCCGCGCTGGCCGCGCTTCTGTTCGCCTGGTTGCGTGGCCTGCGGGGTGCTTCGGCAGCGTTGCTGCTGATCTCCAATTCCCTCTGGTACACGCTAGCGCGCCTCTGCTATTCCGATATTTTGTTGCTGGCCTTCTCCGCAGCGGCGCTATACAGCCTGTCACGGGACCCGCGGCTGAAGTCTTCATCGTCGTTCTGGAGCTTTGCCGTGTTTGGTGCCGGTGCGATTTTGACCAAGAGCCTGGCCGGTCTGATTCCGCTTTTCATTCTGGTGCTCTTCGCTCTTGTCAGCCCCGAGAGACCAACCGTGAAACGAATTGTGCAAGTGATGCTGGCGGTGGCGCTTCTCGCCGCGCCCTGGCATATTTACCAAATCATGGTGCACCAGAAATGGTTTTGGACCGAATATGTCTACGACCAGGTGTTCCAGTTCGGCATGCACCCGCCGGTGGAGCGCGGCAGCGATCCGGTCTGGCTCTTTTACATTCGCCGCATCTTCCTGACGGACCCATTTCTCTGTGTCGCGGCGTTGATTGCGGCGCCGATTCTGATCCGCAAGGTGCTTCAGCGCAATCCAGCCGCGCTCCTGGCCGGGTGCTGGCTGCTGGTGGTCACGGCTATCGTTTGCACCTACCAGTGGCGAAATTTTCCCTACGCGGTGATGATGATCGTTCCGCTGGCGTTCGTTGCGGCAAGCTATGGGCCGCGCTGGCAGACGCCTGTGCTCGCAGCCGTCTTGGTGCTGAAGCTCTACGCCTCGACGCCGGTCTGGAGCCTTCACTATGCCGACAGCCGGCCGCTGGCCGCCGCTCCGCTGCTGCGGAGCTACGCGGCTCGTCATCGTCCCAATGAATTGATCCTCATCGACACCGATGACGAGTTCTACAGCGCCACTCTCGATCTGCCAAAAGTCCGCTATTGCTTCCTCGATCCTGAGGGCGTTGTCCGGCGCTATGCGCCGTTTTTTGGTGAGTTAGGCATCACCGTGAATGCGGATCAGTTCGAACATCTCAACCCCGAGCAGTTTCGCGTCCGCCTGCGCGAGTGG
>DATFZA010000479.1:0-11515 GCA_035314765.1 Bryobacteraceae bacterium | reverse complement strand
GTCACCGGATGCACCGGGCCCTCGTGTTCATTCTGCGACCCCATGCGGAATGCGCCGCCGGGAATCCAGCGCATGTTTGCAGGGTGCGTTGCCTTGGCGTTCTGCGCCATCGCTGTGAGCTGACGATTGCGGCGCTCGACGCGCGCCTTCTCGGAACAGCCCGCGAGGCACAGCAAGAGACAGAGGAGAGGGATCACTGCGCGGGCCGTCCGTACGCGCCGACGGGTAAATTCTGGTCTGATTTGCGGGCTTGCGATTCCGCCCAGGCTTTTTGCACCGGCTCGGGAAAATTGGGGAGCAGGGCGTTCACGCGGCGGAGCATCTCCGCGACCATTTCCGGATTCGCGGGCGCGACGTCGTAGCTCTCGTCGGGATCGGTCGCCAAATTGTACAGCTCCGGTTTGGCCAGAACATAGTTCAAACGGCCGCCCGGCGGCGGAGGAGTGTACGCTGCCGTATTGTGGCGCGCGATATGCAGCTTCCAGCTTTTCCAACGCGCGCATTGCAAATCCCAACTGTCAAAGTACAACAGCACTTCACGATCGATGGATTCCTGCTTGCCTGTCAGCAGAGGCCAGATGTTGATTCCGTCGAGCGGCTTGGGCGGCAGCGCGGCGCCGCACAGCGCGCTTACCGTGGGGAAAATGTCCAGCATGGACGCCAGTCCGTTACAAACGCGGCCTTTGGGAATTGTTCCCGGCCAAACGGCGATGAACGGCTCACGCACGCCGCCTTCATACGTTGTGTTCTTACGGCCGCGCAGTTTGCCGGGACTGCCTTGAAACCAAGGGCCGTTGTCGCTGGTGAACATCACCAGCGTGTTCTTGTCGAGTCCATTGCGCTTTAGAGCCGCCCGAATCTGGCCGGCGCTCCAGTCGAGTTCCTCGACCACGTCGCCGTACAAACCTTCTGACGATTTACCGCGGAACCGGCTCGACGCGCCTAACGGAATGTGCGGGTAGGTCTGCGGCATGTACAGAAAGAACGGCGCATGCTGATTTTGTTCTATGAACTTCACGGCCTGTTCGGTGTAACGGGCCGTCAGAGTATCCAGGGCGACCGGGTTTTCAATGACCTCCGCATTGTGCATGAGCACGCGCGGATTCATGTCATTGCTGTATGGAATCCCGAAATATTCATCGAAGCCGCGGCTGGTCGGCAGGTACTCGACGGGGCGTCCCAGGTGCCACTTACCGATACACATGGTTCGGTAGTTTTGCGCCTTGAGCACGTTCGCCAGGGTAACCTCGTCCAGGTTCAGCCCGCCTTGGTCTTGCGGGAAGAACACCCGCGGCACTCCCACCTGCGTTGGATAACGGCCGGTCAACAAGGCCGCGCGAGAAGGCGAACACACCGGATCGGCGGCGGAGAAGTTAGTAAAGCGGATGCCCTCAGCAGCCATGCGATCGAGGTTGGGAGTGGCGATCTTCGAGCCGTAGCAACCCAGGTCGCCGAAGCCCAGGTCGTCGCAAAGGATGAAAACGATGTTCGGCTTGCGGGACTGCGAGCGTGGCAACTGCGCAGCGAACAAAGCTCCTGCTGACGCGAGAAACACGCGTCTGTTCATGGATTGCGATCCTCCGGCATGTTTGGGCAGACTGGATTATACAGCAGCAAGCAGGCCCTTAGCCTGTGTAGACAGGAGGCCGATGGCGCACTATTCCCGGTCGATCGATATGAAAATCAGAATGCCTCGATGACGGTGTCCCCGTGAAGCTGCTCTCGCGGACCCTCAATCATCTTAACGGGAGAGACTGCCGCGTAACTTCCTGCAATATGAGTGAGGACGTTCCAGCAGGCCGCCGAATCAACGGCTTTGTGTTGTCGCCATTGATGCGTGACCATACATGCGACAACTATTTTATCGGGCTCATCACGTGGAACTTCAATGTGGACATGTCCTACGCCGCACTCTCGGAAATCAGTCTGATGGGACCGGATTCCGTCGAGAACCATTTTTGTTTCGTCGCGTACGAAGCTTTCGGAAGGTCTTTTGTAACTCAGGAATACTAGGACCCAATGCTGATGCTCGGCTTGCGGACGCAGGAGGCCGCTTTTCTTCGACGTGATGATGTGTTCGGGCTGGACAATGTTCCGGCTGGCGCCGCAGTCAGTCCGACGCGGCGCGGGCTCCAAAAGCTCGATTTGCTTGCGCGAGTTCCACCGGGCGAAGTAGTACGCAACAGTACCAGAAACGACGACGCTTCCGACAAGAGTCAGGAAGACGGTCGTGTGCTGAACCATTAGGCTAACGGAAAGGAATAGAAGCGTGCTGCCGAGCATGGCCCCGGCTGCCCAGCGAATGTAGTCCTTGGTGATAGCTACGGCCCTATCCATCATGTCTCTTCATCGTCATCGTTGAACTTCTTGATAACGCCCCAGATCAACCGCAATACCACGACGATGTGCGCAGTATCGAAAATCCAGCGGACCGGGATGAAATCAAAAAACTTCCGGTCAGCTATTAACCAGCTTACCAAGTGATCGGTTGCCGAAATGATACAGACGGCAATCGCGGTGCCGATGCCCTCAAGGATTAGACTCTCGGCCCGTGCAGAAAGTCGCTTTCGGAACGTGGCTCGCTTTTTCCGAGGTTTTGGCGGTGGTTGCGACGTTGCTGAAGGTTGCGCCCCAGGCCCAGTTCCCATCCTCAACGAATTGTAGCAAAGTCTTTGCTTACAATGGGTTGCCGGTTAATCCGATTGTAACAGCTCACGACGGCGTCAGTGAGTATCCGCTTTTCTTCCCGTCGCGGGCGAGACAGAACTTCGAATTTCATTCGAGGTCTTCCAAGCTATTACTATCTCGACGGTGACAGGACGAGGCTTCATTGCGGGCTGTGGGCGTGGGTATCGGCCTTCCGCGTCCCGTTACGTCCACCGAGCAGATCTGCGTGCGACCAGCCCCATCGAATCCACCGCAACTTTCTCTCTCGGTCGAGAAGTTGATCGTCCCCCTGCTTTTTTCAGCTCGATAGATCGCAGGTGATCAAGTCCAGCAAAGCATTCCGTGTTGGCCTTCGGTTCGCCATTCCGATCAAGCTGTGATCGCATCGATGCGATAATCAAACTACCTGCCTTGCAAGATTCCATCCTGATCCGCGGCGCGCGGGTCCATAACCTGAAGAACATTTCGCTGGCGATTCCGCACAATCGCTTGACGGTGGTTACGGGTGTGTCCGGCTCCGGCAAATCGTCGCTGGTGTTCGATACGGTCTATGCGGAAGGCCAGCGCCGTTATGTCGAATCGCTCTCTTCCTACGCCCGGCAGTTTCTCGAGCGCATGGAGAAGCCGGACGTGGATGAGATCGACGGCATCGCGCCGCCTATCGCCATCCGGCAGAAGAACACCACGCGCAATCCGCGATCGACGGTCGCCACGTCGACGGAGATTTACGATTTTATGCGGTTGCTCTATGCGCGCGCCGGACGCAGCTATTGTCCGGTCTGCGGCAAGCGCGTGGAGAGAGACACCGTCGACCAGGTGGCGCAGGCGATGCTTCGTCAACCGGAGCGGTCGCGTTGGTATGCTCTGTTTCCCGTGCAGCGCGAGCAGACGACCGAGGCTTTGCGCGATCATCTGTTCAACTTGCGCGGCAAGGGCTTCAACCGTTTGTATCAGGGCGGCAACACGTTCGAGTTCTCCACGCCCGAGTCGCTGCTCGATATCGATTTTCACCAGCCGCTGTTTGTCCTGGTAGACCGCTTTGTGATCGCGCCGGATGTGCATCAGCGGCTGGTGGACACCACTGAGATTTGCTATCGCGAGAGCGGCGAGGTGATCTTTGAGGAAGCGACGCCCGAGCAACAGCCGGGCCGGAGTCTGCGCTTCAGCGAGAAATTCGCGTGCCGCGACGACGGCACGGAACTGACGCAGCCCGAGCCCGCTCTGTTCAGCTTCAACAACCCGATGGGCGCTTGCCCGCGTTGTCAGGGCTTCGGCAACACGGTCGATTACGACATGGGGCTGGCGATTCCCGACACCGGCCTCACGCTCGACGAGGGCGCGGTCGATCCCTGGACCAAGCCCCAGCACGATTGGTATTACCCGGCTTTCACCAGAGCCGCCAAGGTCGCCAAAGTACGTTGTAACGTCCCGTTTGCCGATCTGACCGATCCCGAAAAAGCGTTCGTGTACGAGCATGTGCGGCTGTTCTTCGCCGAGGTGGAAAAGAAGAAATACAAGGTGCAGGTGCGCGTGTTTCTGAGCCGCTATCGCGGCTACACGCAATGCCCCGATTGCCAGGGAAGCCGGCTGCGGAAAGAAGCGTTGTATGTGCGCATTGGCGATCGCACTATAGCCGATGTCTGCCGGCTGAACATTGAGCGTGCTTATGAGTTCTTTGAATCGCTGGAGCTTTCGCCCGAAGAGACCAAGATCGCAGATAAGGTGCTGGTGGAGATCCAGCAGCGGCTGAAGTTCCTCAACGATGTCGGATTGCAGTATCTTACTCTAGACCGGATGGCTTCGACGCTTTCGGGTGGTGAAGCGCAGCGGATTCAATTGGCCACCTGCCTGGGCTCGCGTCTGGTCGGCGCTTGCTATGTGCTCGATGAACCTTCCATCGGGTTGCACAGCCGCGATACCGGGCGATTGATCCGTATCTTGGAAGAGCTGCGCGATTTGGGAAATACGATCTTGGTGGTCGAGCACGATCCGGATGTGATGCGTTGCGCCGACCATCTAGTGGATCTGGGGCCGGGCGCGGGCGAATTGGGCGGAAGGATCATCTTTGAAGGCTCGTATTCAAAGATGCTGGGCGATGGCGCCACTTCGCTGACCTCGCGTTATCTCAAAGGCGATCTGCATACCTCGCAGATCACAGAGCGGCGCGAAGTGAATCCCAAACAGGTGGTCACTTTTCTTGGCGCGCGGGCGCACAATCTGAAGAACATCGATGTCGCCATCCCGCTGCACATGATGGTTGCGGTGGCGGGCGTTTCGGGTTCCGGTAAATCCACGCTGGTCCATGACGTCATCTACCAAAATCTAGAGAAGCGGCTGCGCAAGGATGAGCCGACCGAGAGCGCGGATGAGTTCGGTGGGGTAATTGAGCGCGTCACTTGCCGCAAGATCGAGAAAGCCGAGTTGCTGACGCAGGTAGTGCTGGTGGATCAATCGCCCATTGGCCGCACGCCCCGTTCGAATCCGGTGACGTATATCAAAGCCTTTGACCTGATTCGGGAGTTGTTCGCGATGACTCCGGAAGCGCAGAAGCGCGGTTACAACGGAGGACACTTCTCGTTCAACATTCCCGGCGGGCGCTGCGAAAACTGCCAGGGTGATGGAACGGTGACGGTGGAGATGCAGTTTCTCGCCGATGTCGAACTGGTGTGTGAAGAGTGCAAAGGCACGCGCTACAAGAGCGCCATCCTCGACATCCGCTATCACAACCTGAACATCCATGAGGTGTTGAAACTGACCGTGCAGGAGGCGCTGGCGTTCTTCTCCGATGTTCCGCGGCTGGTGAACCGGTTGAAGGTGCTGAATGACGTCGGGCTGGGCTATCTGCGGCTGGGGCAATCGGCGACCACGCTGAGCGGCGGCGAGGCGCAGCGCGTGAAGTTGGCTTCGCATCTCAGCCAGGCAACGTGCAAAGGGACGCTGTTTATCTTTGATGAGCCGACTACGGGCTTGCACTTTGACGATATCCGGAAACTGCTGGATGCGTTTCAGCGCTTGATTCAGAATGGCGGGAGTGTTTTGATTATTGAACACAATCTCGATGTGATTCGGAGCGCCGATTGGGTGATCGATCTGGGGCCGGAAGGCGGGGACGCGGGCGGGCACGTGGTTGCCGTGGGAACGCCGGAGGAGATCGCGCAATGCGAGAGATCGTATACGGGGCGCTATCTGCGCGAGGTATAACTGGTTATACTGAAGGGGTGAAGACTGCTGTCTCGCTTCCGGACGACCTATTCCGCTCAGCGGAGACTGCGGCTAAGCGGCTGCGGGTATCCAGGAGCAAATTTTACGCGACCGCCATTGAAGAGTTCCTCAACCGCCAGCCCGCCAATCCTGTGACCGAACAACTGAACAAGCTCTATTCCCGCCATCGAGCTAAGCTCGACCCTGCCTTTGAGCGTGCCCAACTGAAGTCCCTGGACAAAGAGCGCTGGTAGCTCTGATGGGGGACATTCGGCACGGTGAGATCTGGTGGGCAGACCTCCGTGAACCTCGCCGGTCCGAACCTGGATTCCGGCGGCCAGTCCTCGTCATTCAGGGTGACTCCTTCAATAACAGCCGCATTGGTACGGTGATCGCTGCCCTGATCACCACGAACCTGCGGCTTGCCGGATCGCCCGGCAATGTGGTGCTTCCGGCGCGTTGCTGCGGTCTTCCACGCGCTTCTGTGGTCAATGTCTCCCAAGTGGTTACCTTGGACAAGGAATATCTTACGGAGCGTGCCGGCGCGGTGCCCGCGCGCTTGCGGAGGTTGGTCGAGGCCGGCTTGCGTCTCGTCTTGCAGCTATAGCCGGATCACAGCGGGCCCGGGGCCCCGATCATAATGGAGCAATGCCTCAAGCTCAGCACGTCGAGAAGCACTTCACCGCGTCGAATTTTGTGCGTGACATAGTCATCGGCATGGCCGACGGTTTGACCGTCCCGTTTGCGCTCGCGGCGGGTTTGTCTGGCGCGGTTGCGGCAACTCGCATCATCGTCATAGCGGGATTGGCGGAGATCGCCGCGGGTTCCATCGCCATGGGCTTGGGCGGCTATCTCGCGGCCAAAAGCGACGCCGATCACTACGCCAGCGAGTACCGGCGTGAAGAGCGCGAAGTAGAAGAGATCCCGCACGAAGAAGCGCGCGAGGTGCTCGAAGTCTTCCAACAATACGGGCTGACCAAAGCAGAAGCCACGCCCATTGTTGAATCCTTGATGCAGCGCCCCAAGGAGTGGATCGACTTCATGATGCGCTTTGAGCTTGGCCTGGAGCCGCCCGATCCTGGCCGGGCGCTGCGTAGCGCGCTGACCATCGCCGGCGCCTATATCGCGGGCGGCATGATCCCGCTGGCGCCCTACATGCTGATACCCACGGCAAACGCTGCTTTGCTTTCGTCGATTGGGCTAACGCTGATCGCGCTGTTTGTCTTTGGATTTGTGAAAGGCCGTTACACGGGCATGCCGCCCTTATCCAGCGCGCTTCGCACGACGGTGATTGGAGGTCTGGCGGCCGCGGCGGCGTTCGGAATCGCCAGTCTGGTGTCCGGAAAATGATCGATGTATTAATTGTGGGCGCTGGACCAACCGGATTGACGCTGGCCATAGACTTGGCGCGGCGCGGTGTGCAATGCAGGCTGCTTGACAAAGCGGATGCCCCCGCCACGACCTCCCGCGCGCTGGGAATGCAGGCGCGCACGCTCGAGTGCTTCGACCGGCTGGGAATCGCCGATCAAGCCGTGGCGGCGGGAAAGCCTATGCACGGCGTTCGCATCCATAGCGATCGAAAACTGGTGGCGCATATCGTTCTTCGACAGATCGAAACCAAATACCCATACATTCTGGTGCTGCCACAAGCGGGTACGGAGCGGTTGCTCCTGGGTCGACTCAACGCGGAGCATGTGACAGTGGAGCGTGGCTGCGAGTTGGTCTCCGTACGAGATCTGGGAGACCGGTTGGAAGCCCTGGTGAGCCGGAACGGCCAAAATGAGCGCATCGAATGCAAGTTTCTGGGCGGCTGCGATGGCGCGCACAGCCAGGCGCGGCATCAAGCGGGCATCGCGTTTGAAGGCAGCGCCTTCGCGGAGAAATTCCTCTTGGCCGATTTGTCGATAGATGGGATTGGCGTGGTTGATGAAGCCAACGTCTACCTGCAGGGTGGGCGCATCGTGGCGATATTCCCACTGCCCGACGGCCGCTATCGAATCGTGATTGAAGATCCCGATCAGCCGGATGGCGATCCCACCATTGACGAAATTCAGAAGGCTGTCGACCGGTACGGACCCGCCGGAGCGCGCGTACACGATCCGGTCTGGACATCGCGCTTTCGCATCAGTCAGAGGCAGGTGACGGGTTATCGCGCGGGCCGCATCTTCCTGATAGGGGATGCCGCGCATATACACTCGCCCATCGGGGGCCAGGGGATGAACACGGGGATTCAGGACGCTTTGAATCTGGGATGGAAGCTGGCTCTGGCGGCGGAAGGGAAAGCCACACCTGCGCTGCTCGACAGCTATGATGCGGAGCGGCGGCCGGTGGGCACGCGATTACTGCATGCTACCGGCTTAGCCACGCGAGCGGCCCTGGCTTCTAACCCGGTGGTTGAGGCGGTCCGCAATAAGCTGGTGCATCTGCTCACTTGCTTTGACGTGGTTCAGCTTGAAATGCAGCGGGCGGCATCTCAAATTGCGGTCGGCTATCGCCACAGCCCGATTGTGATCGACGGCGGCGATCGCCTCGAAGTGCCGGCGGACGGTCTGAGACACTTGCTGTTCGCCCCGGAGAACAGTGCGATTGCGCAGGTGGCTCAAAACGAGTACGGCCCGTATGTCCAGCGGCAGGAAGCCGCGGAAGTGAACGGTCCGGCTGTTCTGCTTCGGCCGGACGGCTATGTAGGGCTTCGGGCAAATCCGAGCGAGGCCAACGCCTTGCGCCGCTACTTCAGCCGCATTCTGGCCGCGAACTGAAACCTGGCGGGCATTCGGGACATCTGTTCTACAAAGATGGAGATCACTCGACGCGCGGCTGCCGCCGTGCTCGCTTCCGGGTTTATCGGCGCGCTGCGCGGCCAGGACTCGGAAACAATCGCCAAACGGCGTCCCGCTGGCGCGTCCGACAGCGGAGTTGCCGATCAGCCGGTGATCCGGGTGGATGTCGATCTCGTCAATCTGTTCTGCACCGTCCGCAGGCATAACGGCAAACTGGTGGCCAACTTGACGCAGGACGATTTTCGCGTGTTTGAGGACGGACACGAGCAGAACGTCACGGCCTTTTCCCGTGAGACGGACTTGCCGGTGAAGCTGGGCATGCTGGTGGACATCAGCGGTAGCCAGAGAAATCTGATCGGGACCGAACGCGATGCGGCATCGGCGTTCTTTTCAAACGTCATGCGCCACCAGGATGAAGCGTTGCTGCTGGCCTTTGGACGCGACACCGATCTGGTGCAGGACTTTACCAGTTCGGTTCCCAAACTGCAATCCGCCTTGAGCACGCTGCACGGGGACATGCAGGGCGGTGGTCAACGCCCAGGCGGCCAGCAGGGCTCGGGCGGTGGCGGGCCGTGGGGTGGTCTAGGTGGTGGCGGTCCTTGGGGCGGTGGTGGAGGCCACGGCGGCCGGCACGGCGGTGGCCAAAGGCAGCCGCAGTCCGGCGGGAACGGCAAGGGTACGCTGCTGTTCGATGCCGTGTACCTTGCCTCTCATGACGAACTGGCGGCTAAGCCTGGGCGCAAGGCGCTGATCCTGATTACGGACGGCGAAGACCGCGGCAGTTACTACAGCCGGACACAAGCGACGGAGCAGGCGCAGAAGGCCGACGCCACGATCTACAGTATTTACTATGTGGACCGAAACGGATATCGGGGACGCGGCGGCGACGAGCCCAAAAACGGGTATTCCGATTTGGAAAGCATGTCGCGCGAGACTGGCGGCCGGGTGTTCAAAGTGAACCAGGATCTCACTTTGAGTAAAGTGTTCGACGAAATTCAGGCGGAGATGCGATCGCAGTACTCCTTGGCGTACAAATCGAATCAGCCGCCGGCGCCAGGCCAGTTCCGGCGGGTAGCGATTAAGCCCCGGTCGGATGAGTTTGAGGTTCAGGCGCGCAACGGCTATTACGCGAAATAGGCCGGGAGCACAGGCGCTAGCTGCCCCACATCGTTAGTGATTCTTTAGCTGTTTGGCGCGCGCCTCGCGCTCGGCCCGCAATTTCTCGTACTCGGGCCGCTGCTCATCGGTGAGGATATTCCGGACCTTGGCGGTTTGCTCCTCTTTGATTTGCTTCAGCGCGTTGTCGTGTGCTGCGTGGGCTTCATGAGCGCGTTCCTTGGTTTCATCCATGATCGCGTTCAATTGCGTGGCTTGGGCGGGCGTCAGCTTGAGGCGGCTTTGCATTTCGCTCAGGTATTGTTTGCGCCAATCTTCCGGTGCGGCCGTCTTGGCGACGGCGGGGGAATAGAGCCTCATTCCGAAAGCGCCCACAATCACACCGCTGGCAAAGATGAGCAACAGGTACAGAGCGATGGACGGATTCGAACGGGTCATCTACTTGCCAAGTTCCGCCGGATCGCGAACAATTCCCAAAGCAGCCAGGCTCTCGGCGGGGTGGGAGGCGGCGAGAACGTCGGTATAGGTCGCATGCGACTCATGAATTCCGGGCCGCGGAACGCTAACGGCGGCGATCATAGCCACGCAGGCGACAGCGGCGCCAGCCAGGATCAACCGGGTGACTCGCTGAATGCGCGAGGTAAAGCTACGTCTCGCATCGATGGCGCGCCACAGACTTGGCATGAAGCTAGCGCTCGGCTCCGGGTCCGGAACGGACTCCCGGTATTGCGCGAAGAGCGGATTTACTTCATCGTTCCACTTGTCCATTTTCAACTCTCCGAACCGATTTCAAACTCTCAGAATCCCGTTACAAATCGCCCTTTTTTGGCTTTCCCCTTTAGATTTCTCTCTTTACTTCGGCGGGCGCCGCGGGTGCTTTGTCGCGAGATGCTTCAAACGCCTTCAGAACCCGCTGCCGGGCCCGAAACAAGCGAACCTTCAACGCATTCTCATTTACCGAGTATATCTTTTCCAGTTCTTTTAACGAGAGACCTTCCACTTCCTTCAAGGTCAGCAAAATCCGATCCTCCGAAGAAACGCCATCGAGCAGTTCCTCCACGAGTTCTCTGACTTGGCCCTTGCGCTGCTGTTCACTGTCCTGTTTTCCCCCGGCAACCGCATCGGCGAGCATGACCTGCTGTTCGCTCAAGTCGGCCATCCGCGATTCATTACGGCGCCGCTGCCGCCGCAGATAGTCATACGACGCATTTACCGTCAAGCGATAGAGCCAGGGCTCAAAAACTTCCGGCGTGCGCAACTGATCCAGCGAGAAGAACAGTCGCAGAAAAACCTCCTGGGCCACGTCCTCCACGTCTTCCGGGCGACCGATCAACCGCGCGATGGTGCCTAAGATCCTTTTTCGATAAGCCGTTACAATGCGGTTGAAAGCGGCGTCGTCGCCCGCCTGGGCTTGTCCGATCAGCTCAAATTCGACCAGCATCGCGGCTATTCTAACCAGCCGCCCCTCAAACTAGAAAGGCGCACCAGCAAATTGTTAGGTTACAAGGACTTTGGCTGGAAAGCAAAGGACTTTCCTTAGCCAGGCGGGCTAGCGACCCGCTCTTGCCTGACCTTGGCATTATTCGTAAAGGCACCCTGGAGGGTGGCCAGAGAGCGCCGCCGGAGCCGGGGCCCGGGTGTCCAGATGCGGGGCGGAGCCGAGCCGGTCCTGCTTCGGTCACCTGTGGACGATAAAGACCACCTTGCCCAAGAATTGGCTGTCCGCAATCGGGCCCCAAGTGCGCGAGTCG
>DATFZA010000478.1:0-7796 GCA_035314765.1 Bryobacteraceae bacterium | reverse complement strand
TTAGGGCTGGATCAATCAACGTCAGATCCGTTTCGGGATCAAACCGCTTCTGCATCGCTGTCGGATCGACGGTAACCATTACTTCCAGCGTTGGAGATACATACGCATCGAGAACATGCCCTCCCTGCGTTGTTCCATCGGACCTGCCCACAACCATGTGTGTATGGACCACCGGCTTTCCTCGATAGAGAGCAATGTCGCCGATCATCGAAATTACCTCGACTTGCCCGGCGATGGGAATCTTCTTGTACATTTTGCGCTGGGGATCAAACCACGCCACCGTTGCGCCATTCAGTGCTCCAATGGCGGTGAAGTGCGCACTTGTAACGTGATACTTCTCCGCAAAGTCCAGCAATCCGGAAAAGGCTTCGTCTCCTTTGCCGAAGATCACAGCATATTCCCTGGTCCCTTCTCCCTGGCTCAACAATTCAACCTGCATCATAGGAGCTTTGCCCCGCGGGACTGCCTGCTCCGGCGCGACATATTCGCCCGCGGCCTCCAGGGAAGAACCTGTCGTCATAACGATCCCGATTAGAGACAATATATGGGTCAATTGTCCTGTGTTGATCATGAGTTAGCTCCTTTACTGTCTCAACTCGCTGCAGCTAAGCCTCCGACTAATGGATGCCGACTGGAAGAGACTTGCTCGCGCATTCTCGCCACGAGACGGGCGATCCCGGAACGCGGCTTTTCGTATCGACCCAAACTAATCTTCAAGCGGGCTGCAATGCCAGCGCGTGCTCAATTTCCCCCAAATCATCCGCGGTGAGCCTAACTTCAGCCGCGCCGGCAATACCGGTCACCTGTTGCGCGCTGCGCACCCCCACGATCGCGCCAGTGACAGCGGGATTGTGTAATGTCCACGCGATGGCCACTTCGCCGGGCGTCGCGTTTTGACGCTGCCCAATGGCAAGCAGTATTTCTACCAGCCGCAAATTGCGCGAGAGCAGCGGCTCCTGGAAGTTCGGGCTGCGCCTTCGCCAATCGTCTTCGGGAAGTCCCGCGATCCGGTCCCGCGTCATCGCTCCGCTTAACAATCCGGAAGCCATGGGGGAATAGACGATGACGCCGATATGATGGCTCAAGGCGAACGGAAGCGTGGAGGTCTCGACATCTGTGAACAGAAGCGAGTATGGCGGCTGGAGTGAAGCGATCGGCGCCACATTTTGCGCGCGCTGCATCTGCGCTGCATTGAAGTTGGAGACTCCAATGTTGCGGATCTTCCCTTCGGCCTTGAGTTTCGCCATCTCCGCGACAGCTTCTTCGATCGAGCCGGGCGAAGCACTCTCGGGATTCCCGGACCAGGCCGGCCAGTGGATTTGATAGAGATCGATGCTTTCCACTCCCAGCCTCTTCAGACTGGCCTCGGCTTCCCGCCGAATGGAGGCGGCCTGCAGGTTGTGCGATATTTTGCCGGATTCGTCCCAGACCAAGCTGCACTTGGTGAAGATGTAGGGTCGCTTGGCGAGCCCCTTGATTGCGTGGCCGACCACCGTCTCGGAATGCCCCAGCCCATACACCGCCGCGGTATCGATCCAATTGATTCCGCGATCGAGTCCCGCATGGATAGCGGCGATGGATTCGGCGTCATCCTGCGCGCCCCAAGCAAATTCCCACTTTCCTCCGCCGATCGCCCATGCTCCGATGCCGATGGGCGTAATGTTCAAGTCGCTTTGTCCTAGTGTTCGTAATCTCATTGTAAACTCTCCTGAATTAAACGTTCTTAGGCGCCAGCAAATGTATAATCCACCGGCGCCGCGCCGCCATCTAGGCTGCCGGTGGCAGAACGTGCTCCACGGCCACCTGCTGTTCCATTCGCCGGATTACGGCTGAAAAATCCTCCTCGCCGCCGGCCGCTGTTTCGGCGGAGTTAACAACCGCAGCCGCTTCGGTAGCGGGCATCGAAAGCCCACACTTCGCCGCGGCTGCCAAAATCAGTCCAAAATCCTTGTGCATCAGGCGAATTGGAAATTGCGGTGCGTAGTCGTGCCGTTTTGCAGTGGCCAGTTTTCCGGCGTGGGCCGGCGCAACCACAGCGGTCTTGGCCAGCGTGTCCAGAAGCATATCGCGAGACAGGCCGAGTCCGGAGCCCAGCGCGACTGCTTCAGCGATGGACTGCATTTCCAATCCCAGCAGCGTGTTCACTACCAATTTCATGGCGACACCGGAGCCGCTTGGTCCCATATAGAACCAATGGCTCGCGATGGGAGCAAAAATCGCTTCGGCGGCTTCGAAGACTTTGCGCTCGCCACCTCCGAATAGCGTCAGGGTGCCAGCTTCGGCCGCGCTCGTGCTCCCAGAGACCGCTACGTCGAGCATCGAAATGTCAAACTTCCCGGCCGCAACGTGTAGCTTCCGGGAAGTCTCCGGAGCGATGGTACTCAGCTCAACAATCAGCGTGCCGGGTCTGGCGTTCTCGAGAAGTCCGCCCGTACCCGAGTAGACAGCTTCCACCGCAGCGTCGTTAGGCAAGCACGACAGCACTACATCGACATCGGTAGCCAGCTTGGCGGGGCTCGGCGCAATCGCGGCGCCGTGGGCCACAAAAGCCTTTGTCTTTTCGCGATCGCGATCGCAGACCACCATGGGAAATTCAGCAGCGGCCAGGCGCCGCGCGATGCGGGAGCCGAGGTATCCGAGTCCGATGAATCCCAACCTGCTACTAGAAGTGACTTTCTTATCGATAAACATCCGTTTCTCCTGTGCGTCAACTCATCTTTCTTGCTAATCTTCGTCAACTCATCTTTCTTGCTAATCTTCGTCAACTCATCCATTGCGGATTTTGCGCGGTACCGTCAAACTGTGGTGTAGTCTTGAAGGGCTCAAATTGTCCGGTCATAGCCGCATCCTTCGTCTTCGCCAGCAGAGCTGACACTTCTGCCGGCATTAGCGGCCGGAATGTTTGAGCGGCTTCAATCGCTTGATCGAGAATCGCCATACGTTCACAACCGGTGATCACCACCGACGTCGGCAAGCTCAGTGCGTAATGCAGACACTCCACCGGCGTGACAAGTCCGCTCCTCAGCACGTTGCCGTCGCCCATTGATTTCATCCCCAACACACCGATGCCCTGCTCCACCAGGTTCGGAAGCACCATACGTCCGAAGCTGCGGAAGTGCGCATCCATGACGTTCAACGGCATCTGGCAGGTGTCGAAATGGAAGTTGTGCTGCAGCGCCGAATCCAGCATCCGCAGGTGGACGAACGGGTCCTTGTGGCCAGTAAAGCCGATGTAGCGAATCTTGCCGGCTCTCTTCGCTTCCATCAGGGCTTCAAGTGGACCGTTGGCCGCGAAGAACCGGTCGGGATCTTCCAGGCGAATATTCTCGTGATACTGGATAAGATCGATGTGGTCGGTTTGCAGGCGCTGCAATGACTCGTTGATCTGTCGCGCTGTGGAGTCCTTGGTGCGCCCGTCAAACTTGGTCATCAGAAAAACTTTCTGCCGGTACCCGTCGCGCAGGGCCATCCCCATCCGGCGCTCGCTTTCACCGAGATGATAGTCCCAGCAGTTATCCATGAACGTAATTCCCCGATCGATCGCGCTGCGAGTAATCCGGATCGCGTCCGCCGGATCCGGCGGATCACCGAGGTGATAGCCACCCAAACCGATTGCCGAGACTTTCTCGCCCGTCTTCCCCAGGGTTCGATAGAGCATGCCGTTGGATACCTTTTGGCCCGCCGCCGCGCCTGTGGCAGCCATGGCCATCAGCGCCCTCCTACGATTCATAAGCTTCTCCAATCCACAACTATCGTGATGCAATTCGCGAACCAGAAGGCGCAATCCGAAAAGACGAATCGCTCGAATCAGTCACGAAAAAACTGACGAGATCTGCTGTCGAACCATCGTCAGGCCATCGATGTACAAGTCGTTCTTTCGACCCCGGCGAACAGCGCAGTCTTTGCCGCGGCCGGACTCGCATGGAAGCATCGCCATTCTTCCTGCAATCGTGGCGCTCAATTCCGAGGTCTTCTGTGTTCGTGGCGAATTGACACTGCGCAGTTCGAAGCAAATCGCTTTGCTTTGAGATGTCATCGGTTATCGATATTTCCCTTTGCCTTTGCATACGCTCTTAAGCCAGCGAGTAAGACCCTTACGGGTTAGGAATTCGCGACGCGGGCCGGGATACCCGGCCGTTCTGCGCTTCCTCAATGGATACCTGATTCACGTCGAGCGTTCTCGCCGTGGCCCGTTCAAGAGCAATCATGGCCTTCGCGTACGCGCCTTTCGCGGCAACTTCGGTGGATCGCGCCTGTGCCAGATAAGTTTGATACTGGATCACCAGATAATTGGTCGCAAGCCCGACGTCGAAAGTCTCTTGTTCCACTGTTACGGATTGCTCCTGAAGAATACGGCTCTGGACAGCGGCCTCATAAACCGCCCGAGCCTGTTGCATGGCGACGTACGCGTCGGCGACTTCCAGGCGAACTTGATCCTCGAACTGCTGGCGCCGCACCTGACTCTGCCGGACCTGCAGTTCGTCGCGAGCGGCGTCCGCCTGGGCGACCCGATTCCGTAACGGTAGATTCAATTGGAGGCCCACGCTGTAGGTTGGAAAATTATTCTTGAAGATCTGTCCGAGCGCGGTTCCGAAGCCGCCGGGATAGAGTGCGGAACCCGGAGTAAGCGCCGCCGCAACCGGATTTACGTTACCTGAGAGGCCGCCATTCTGCACCGTCCCTACCACATCCAGTTCTGGCCGCAGAGCGTTGAGCGAGCCCTTCAAACTAATCTGGGAATTTTCCACCTGTATGCCGGCTTGAGCCAAATCCGGGCGGTCTCGCAAGGCCTCGGTGATGAGGTCCTCGACCGGCCGCACCGCTTCGGCTTCGGGAGCCGTTACCGTGTCTGTGGCGATAATATGTGCCGCGCGGATGGCGGGGTTCGCCAAGCCGCGGCGGGTAATCGCCGTCTTGACGATCAGTTCTTGCTGCTGAACCAGCCCCTCGGCCGAGATCAGTGCCCCCTGATTGGCGGCGACCTGCGCCTGGGCCCGTGTCAACTCGATTGGCGCCTGCTGGCCTTGATCGACTTTGTTCTTGTTATCCGCATACAGCCGCTGAGCCAGGCGCAACCCCTCGCGCTTCACTTTTACGTCTTCATTCAAACTCACTAGATCTGTATAGAGCCGGGCGATGCCCGCCACCGTGTCCATCACTTGCTGTCGAAATACCAGGCCGGCGATCTTATCGTTGTTCTTGGCGATGTGAATGAATCGGCGATTCAACTCAATTCCGAAGCCGCGCAACAGCGGCTGGGTGATGGTGAATGCCAGACTGGAATTCAGAATCGGATTGTAAGTGTAGCGGGCCGCGTCGGACGTTAGTCTACTGTTATCGAACGTCATGCTGAACTGCGTGCCAGTCGAAAATCCTTGCGTCCAGCCGACATTTCCGTTGAAATTATTCGAAATCAGCCAATTCGATCCGCCAGTGACCAGCGGATTGAATTCCGGAGTGCTTTGGTGCGCCCAGTTGATCAGTCCCGAAATGGACGGATCGTATTGCGGAATCGCTGGGCCGGTGGCGAGCGGAATCGCGCCTGCCACCGATAGATCGTTCTGCTGTTGGGTGATCAGCGCGACGTCCGAAAAATTCGTGTTCACCGCCGCCGCCGGTGTCGAACTGGAAGTGAGAGTGGTCAGCAGCGGGCCGTTCGGTCCGCCGATTCCGGGAGGCGGCTCGTCCACCAGCAGGCTCAATCCGCGCAGTAACCCGCCGCCTTTGGCTCGCTGGATGTCGGTATGCGCGATTTGCGGGAGATACCGCTCCAGTTCGATATCCAGGTTGTTCTCGATCGCCAGCGCGATCGCATCCGCCAATGAAAGATACAACTGGCCGGCGCGCATCAGGTCGAAAACCCGTTCCGAATTCTGAAAGTTCACCGCCGGGACTGGCGCCGGTTCATATGGCCGGATAAAGGAGTTCCGTACGAAACCCGTCTGCGCTTCTGTAACCAAAGGAATAACCAGCAGCAGCAAGGCGGCTTGCAACCAGATTCTCATTGCCGCGCTACCTTTTGGCTCGAATTCGAAACCGCTTGGCTCGAGTTCAAAACCGCGATTTGAACGAGTGCGCCCTCTTGCACCTCGTCGCTTGGATCGACGACAACCTCTTCGCCAACCTTGAGACCATCCAGAATCTCCAGCTCGATTCCGTAATCGCGGCCCGGCTGCACAGTTTGAAAGTGCACACGCCTCACGCGCGCAAGTGTGGCCGGATCGATTCCCTCCGCTCTGGCTTTCTGCTGCTCGTCCTGATTCAAAGCCTGAAGCACAGCCAACACGGTGCCACTCGATTTGACGACTAACGCCGCGTCCGGCACCAGAAACGGAGGATCGATTCGATCCGTAATAAACGAAACCAGGGCGTACATTCCCGGCAGCAGCACTCCCTTGGGATTATCGACATCGACTTCCGTCAGCAGCGTCCTCGATTGAGCGTCAAGAGAGTTGGAGGTGCGCGTCACCTCACCTCTGAAGCTCAAATTGGGAATTTGCTGAACCGTGACCGTCGCGGATTGGCCCACACGGACTCCCGGCGCATTCGTTTGTGGCACCGATATCAGGACGCGCAGCTTACTGATTTCCGCCAGGCGAAAGATTTCGCCCCCACTGGGAACATCGGAGGGAGCGCCTGCGTTGGATCGCATAGGTCCGAGACTGGAACCGGTAGCGGAGATAAGCGCCCCGACATCAACGTTGCGAGCCGTGATGATTCCGTCAAACGGCGCGGTGATTCGCTCGTAACCTTGAAGAGTTCGTAATCGCTCCAAAGTCGCTTGGCTCGCCCGAACATTCTCTTCTGCCGCCCGGCTGGTTTTTTGTTGAGCTACCACGTTCGCCGCCGCTGTTTTTGCCGCGGTCGATTGATTGTCGCCATCCTGCCGGGATACCGCGCCGTCTGCGGTCAGTACCTTGTACCTCTGCCAGGTAATGTCCGCCAGATCGCGCGTCGCCGTGAGTTGCTCCAGCGTGGCTTGGGATTGGCCGAGCTGTCCCTGAGCTTGAGCGAGCGCAGCCTGCGCTTGAGATACCTGCTGATCGAGATCCGGCGCTTCGATATCGGCCAGCTTCTGGCCGGCGCGCACGCGATCGCCGATATCCACATAGCGCCGTTTCAGATAACCAGCGGCGCGTGCGTAAATATACGCTTCCGTGACCGGCGTGATATTTCCCGGCAGCAGTAATTGGGTACTCGGGGCCGCGCGCTTCACCGTCGCGGCATTCACCAGGGGCGGCGTGATTCTACGGATTCGAGCGGCGTCGTCAAGCTCTTTGGTGGTTCGCTCGCGCGGCAAATACCCCAGAAAATAAACGGCAGCGGCCGCGCCAAGAATCGCGGCCAGAGCGAGCCATTTGCCCCAGGACCGGGGATGTATGCCACCAGCCTTTTTATCGCTCATGGCTTGGGAACCTCTCCAGCTTCTTCCGCGATCTGGCGATCCATGTCCACCGGCGCTTTCCTTCGCAGCAGAGTGTAAACAATCGGGACGAAGAACAGGGTAGTGGGCGTTGCGAACAACAGACCGCCGATCACCGCCCTTCCAAGAGGCGCGTTCTGTTCGCCACCTTCGCCGAGGGCGAAGGCCATCGGAAGCATGCCGATGATCATGGCCAGAGCCGTCATCGTGACTGGCCGGATTCGTGTGAACCCCGCCGAGAGAGCGGACTCGACGGCACTTTTCCCCAGGACGCGTTCGTCATTTGCGAACGTGACCAGCAGAATACTGTTCGCGGTCGCAACGCCGATGCCCATGATCGCCCCCATCAGCGCAGGGACGCTCAACGTGGTGC
>DATFZA010000477.1:0-5161 GCA_035314765.1 Bryobacteraceae bacterium | reverse complement strand
GCGCGGACCGCGGACAGACCTGGATGGTCGGCGACAGTTATGTGGATGTGCGGACGGCCCGCAACGCCCAGGTGCGGGCCTGCGGCGTGACCTGGGGGTTTCAGCCGGAGAGTTTCGCGCACGATCCGCCGGACATTCTGGTCGATCGCATGGACCAGTTCACGGATTACGTGTTGAAGCCGGCGAGCTGATTCACCTTCAGCAACGCCGCGCCGCTATCGATAGACCTGGCCGCGCGCTCCATGGCTTCCCGCTTGTCCTGCGATCCGCCATGCGCCATCAGCGCGGCCGCGGCGTTGACCAGAACGATATCGCGAGCCGGGCCTGGCGCGCCTTCGAGCACTTCGAGCGCGATCCGCCGGTTTTCCTCGCGTGTGCCGCCGCCTAGATTGGCAATATCGGTTCGTGAAACGCCGAAATACTCAGGAGTCCATTCCAAGCGCCGCAGTTGCGTGCCGCGCACTTCGAAAACCTGCGTGGGACCGGTAGTGCTGATTTCGTCCAGACCGCTGTGACCGTGAACCACAAAGGCATGCTCCATATCGAGGCCGGTCAGCGCCTGCGCCATCAGCTCCGCGGCCGTGGGCGAAGGAGCGCCGATCAACTGATGCCGTGCACCGGCCGGATTGGAGAGCGGGCCCAGCAAATTAAAGGCAGTCCGCATTTTCAACTCCGCACGCGCAGCCTGGGCATGTTTCATGGCCGGATGAAGCGCCGGAGCAAACAGGAAACCGATGCCAACCTGCTCAATGCAGCGAGCCATCTGCTCCGGCTCGGTAACAATGCTGACGCCGAGTTCCTCGAGAATATCGGCGCTGCCGCAGGGCGTAGAGTGGGAGCGGTTGCCATGCTTGGCGACACGTGCTCCCGCGCCGGCGGCGACAAAAGCGGCGATGGTCGAGATATTAAACGTGACGGCGTCACCGCCTCCGGTGCCGCAGGTGTCGAGAAGCGGCTCGCCATTGATGCACGGCTCGACTGCCGTTACTTTTTCCCGCATCGCGCGAGCAAAGCCGAGTAGCTCCTCCCCAGTCTCACCCTTGGTCGCAAGCGCGGCGAGAAAAGCCGCGATCTGCGGAGTGCTGGCCTGGCCGTTGAAAATTGCCAACATAGCTTCGCGCGCTTCGGTGGCGGAAAGATGCCGTCGCTCGACGATGCGATGGAGAAAGGGCAGGAGCAAACCGCATTATTGCATTGCGGGCGATGGCCCAATTTGCCGGACCCTAAATTTAAGATATGAGCTGCCATCGACCTGCGCTTTTTGACGCAGACTGGGCGTTAAATCCAGCGCGAAATAGCTCTCCTGCAGTCTGATTCAGCCCTTTCCCCCATGTTTGTGCTATGGCCTCGGAAGTGCCCACGGTTCATCAACTCATTTAGAGCTCCAGGTCGAGTGGAAGGGAAGCTGGATGGAACAGCGGCGGCGAGTCGTCCCTTGATCTGAAATTCAAAGGGAGGTGCAATGCGCTTGCGGGTACATCGATTCCCGGCTCCGGGCTGGGTGCTGTTTTCTCTGCTTTTCTTCTTCCTTTCGACCAACGGAAACGCCATTCCGGCGTTTTCACGCCTATACCAGACCTCGTGTGCGACCTGTCACGTCGACTTTCCAAAGCTGAACGATTTCGGAAAGGCCTTTAAGGATGCGGGCTTCAAGTTTCCGAAAGACGATGAGACCTACCTAAAGGTTCCGCCCGTGCTTCTCGGGGCGCCGGCGCAAAAAGATGTGTGGCCCAAGACAATCTGGCCAGGCGAGATTCCAGGCCTGCCCCCCATCGGCCTTCGCTATAACTCTTTCTTCCAGGTCACTAGCGGGAACAGGAGTCAATTTAACAGCTTGGCCGCGCCAGGCACGGTGCCGCAGTTCATCCCGGCCACCGATTTTGAAAGCGGTTTTTTCAGTATCTTCACGGCGGGTAACTTCGGTAGCGACGTGGCGTTCTGGGTGGACGACGACATCAGCGTCGGCGGGGACAACAGCGCCGGAACCCTGGGGGACGGGTATCTGAAGTTCGTCAATATCGGCAGGGTTCTCCACCTTCCCACGGATTCGCTGACTTTGCGCGTAGGCCAGTTCGAACTGGAGCTGCCGTTCACCCAGGCGCGCACCATTAATCTCAGCCCGTATGACATCTATCAGGAGAGCAACATCGGCGCGGTGAACGCGCTGGCCGGCCAGCAGAATGTTGCCAACCAGTTCACGTTCGCAGGCGCGGCCAAGGGTATTGAATTGACCGGCGGCCACCACTATGGGGGCTATTACTACGCGCTGGCGATCATCGATCAGAACACCAGCGGAATTGACCAGCCCGGCAATACGAGCCCTTATGTCCCGTCGGCGACTGGCGGCGCCAATGGCGGAGTCGGGTTTGCCTCCGACGCGAGCGCGAAGGCGGTGTATGGCCGCTTAGCTTACCGGTTCAACCTGGAGCGGGACCCGGAGAGCCGGAAAGCGGTGCAGGCAGCCGGAGCAACGGGCCCTCGAGATCACACCTACCTCAACATCGGAACGTTTTATCTCGGCGGACGCTCCCGCCAAGCGTTTGTGGGAGCAACCGCGGAAGCGGCCCAGGCGTTGTTGACCGCTCGCGAGCCTTACTATCGCGCCGGGGGGGACTTCAGCTTCAACTACCGCAAGTTGAATATCTACGGCTTGTACATGGTTGGTCATGACAAAAACCTGCTGCCGGCCGACGCCAACGGCGTGCCCATTATGCTGCCACTTTCAGCCACGGGTCCCGTGCCGGTTAGTTTCGTCACCAGTACGGCCGCCAAGTTCAATGGCGGGTTTGTACAGGCCGATTTTCTGGCTCTGCCCTGGATCATGCTGATCGCTCGCTGGGACGGCGTGAACTCTAGCGCCGATCGGATCAACGGTTTCACGTTGGCAGACGGAACGCCCTATTTTGCGCCGTTGCGCTCGACGCGGAACCGCTACACCCCTGGCGCGCAATTCCTGATCCATCCAAATATCAAGTTCTCTTTTGAATATCAGTTTCGGCCCGAGCAATACACTTCGGTCACGACCACATCAACTGGATTGCAACTGGCGGTTAACCCATTTCGCGTGAACACAGCGCTTTTTGGGCTGGAGTTCGTTTACTGAATCGGTTCACTTATTTATGAAAACAACACACATGCTGCCGTCAATGGCACTTTTATTCATCCTTGCCGGCGGCATCCTGGCCCAGGCAGGGACACTTACTGGCAAAGTGAGCGGGGGCCGCGGCGCGGCAGCGGTCTACGTCGACGCCATCGCGGGAAAAACGTTCCCGGCGCCAGCCAAGCACCTCGTCATGGATCAGAAATCGCTACTCTTCCAGCCGCACATGGTTGTCATCCAGGAGGGCGCGACATTGGATTTTCTCAATAGCGATAATGTTGCGCACAACATCTTTTGGCCATCTATATCCGGTGACAAGAAAAAGAGCCATAACTTGGGAACCTGGCCCAAGGGCGAAATACGGTCGTTTAAGTTCGACACGCCGGGCATTGTTCCGCTGTTGTGCAACGTTCATCCGGAGATGAGTGGGTTTGTAATCGTGGTTCCGACGCCGTACTACGCCGAAGTGGACGCCAGTGGCGCGTACAAGATCGAGAACGTTCCCGATGGCGCGTACACGGTGACCGCGTGGCGCGAAGGGACGAAAGTACAATCGAAGTCCGTCACCCTTTCCGGGACGGCGGCTACCGATTTCGCGATGTCCAAATAGTGCGAAGCGGTTTCGGGGCACTCCATGCGCATGCGATTTCGCGACAAGAAGGTCGATCGCGATTGGTTGAACACCAATTTCCCGTGCATGATGGCATGCCCCGCGCAAACCAACGCCGGCCGCTACGTTTCGCTCATTGCGGAAGGGGATTTCGAGCAAGCCTACCAGGTGGCCCGAGAGCCCAACCCGATGGCCAGCGTTTGCGGCCGTGTCTGCGCGCATCCTTGCGAAACGGCGTGCCGCCGGGGCGTCATCGACAAGCCGATCTCGATCCGGGCGTTGAAGCGATTTCTCACGGAACGTCATGGCCCTGAATCGCGCCATCCGCTCGAACCCGTGCATCGCGCCTCAAAGAACTTGCCGCAGCGCGTGGCCATCATCGGCAGCGGACCCGTAGGCTTGTCCGCGGCGCATGATTTGGCTTTGCTGGGCTACCCGGTCACTATATTTGATGCGGCTCCGGTGGCGGGCGGAATGCTCTGCCTGGGGATCCCCGAGTATCGTCTGCCGCGTAGCGTGGTGGAAGCGCAGGTTCGCGAAATTCTGGAGACTGGCGACATCACCCTCAAATTGAATCATGCTGCTGGGCGGGATTTCACTGTGTCGAGTCTGCGCCGGGAAGGATTCGACGCAGTAGTGATTGCCGTGGGCGCTCATCGTAGCCGCGACCTGTCGATTCCGGGGATCGATTTGGACGGCGTTCTCAAGGGCATCGATTTTCTGCTCAACGCCAATCTGGGATACCGTTTCAGCATTGGAAAACGCGTGGTCGTGATTGGCGGCGGAAATGTCGCCATGGACGTGGCCCGGTCGGCTGCCCGGGAAGTAGTGAAGCGGCACGCGGATGACATAGAGGAGAACGTCCCCTCGGCAGAGAACATTTCCGCCGTGGCGACCCACGAAATGATGGACGTTTCGCTTTCCGCTCTCAGAATGGGAGCGCGAGAAGTCAATATAGTCTGCCTGGAGCGGCGCGACGAAATGCCGGCTGCCCTGGAGGAGATCGAAGAGGCCGAGATTGAGGGCGTCCGGATGCACGCCGGCTTCGGACCCAAGCTGGTGCTGGGGCGCAACGGCCAAGTCTCAGGACTGCAAGTAGTGAAGACGAAATGGGTCTTCGACTCCACGGGCCGATTCAGCCCCGCTTTTTACGACAACAGCGAATCCGTGATCGACTGCGACACGATCATCCTGGCGATCGGGCAAGCTCCGAAGCTGGATTTCCTTACTCCGGAGGACGGCGTGCAGGTAAGCCCGCGTGGGCTGGTGATGGCGGATCCGCAATCGCTGATGACCACCGCTCCGGGTGTTTTTGCAGGCGGCGACTGCGTATTCGGACCAAGGCTGATCATCGATTCCGTTGGCGACGGAAAGCGCATCGCCATCGGCATTGACGAGTATCTACAGCACAGGAAACACCCCGAGCCCGAGATCGAAGTCGCGGTGGCCGA
>DATFZA010000476.1:0-7616 GCA_035314765.1 Bryobacteraceae bacterium | reverse complement strand
AAAGGTCTGGGGCGTGCGCAGCGGAATTACTCCCGCTGCCCGCGAACGCTTGAAGGATCCGGCATATCTGCTCGAGTGGAAGGACCACCAGCTTTCCTTTGTCAAAGGAATCGGATTGCCGCCCTCGAACGCTGCGCCGCGATTCATTTCGGGCGTCGCCAAGGGGCGCGGCGGCAGTCTCTACATCGCCGATGCCCAAAACGATTCCGTATTCCGGCTGCAAGGAGATGATTTTCACGTCGCTGCGTCTGCCCGGGTCGGCTATCGGCCTTATGAAATTGCCGTGTCCGCCAAAATCGTCGCTGTCTCGAATTGGGGAGACGGCTCAGTCAGCTTGCTCGATCCGGACACTCTTCAGGAGCACGTCCGGGTGGCCGTCGGCAAGTTCCCGAATCAGCTGGTGTTCGCACCAGATGGACGGCTGTTCGTCGCCAACTCCGGCTCGAACACCGTTAGCGTGATCGCGGAAGATCGCGTCATCGAGACGATTAATGTCGCCCTCCGCTCCGGCGCACCCATCGGATCGACCACCGACGCGCTGGCGATCGATCCCGCGGGAACGCGCCTATTCGCAGCCAACGCGGACAACAACGATGTCGCCATGGTGGATATCTCCGGCCGCGCCCGATCCGTCGTGCTGGGGTTTATTCCGGCGGCGTGGTATCCGACGGCCCTCGCCGTTTCGCCCGACGGAAAGGATTTGTACATCGGCGCTGGAAAAGGGCGGGGAATTGGCGCGAACGTGCCCTTCGCCGAACAGCCCAACCGGCTCGGCCGCCCGCCCGAAAATCTGCTCGACAACCCGAGGGTCGACTCGAAACAGTACAACTATCTCGGAACGCTCCTGCGTGGTTATGTTTACACGCTGCCGGTTCCCGACGAGCGAGAGCTTCGATCTCTCACCGCGCAGGTACGCGAGAATCATCCCGAGCCGAAGAAACCCGAACCTTCTATTCAAGAAGCGGCGTTGTCGAAAATCAAACACGCGGTCTACATTATTCGCGAGAATCGGACTTACGATCAAGTCTTCGGTGACGTACCGCGCGGAAATGGCGATCCAAATCTTGTCTTATTCGGCGACAAGATAACACCGAACGCCCATCGCCTGGCGGAACAATACGTCCTTTTCGATAACTTTTACGCGAATGGAGAGGTTTCCTGGGACGGTCACGAATGGTGCGATTACGCCTACGCAACGGACTACACGCAGCGCTTTTGGATGTATAACTACAGCGGCCGCGGCGAATTATCGCAAGATGGCCGGATGCGCCGTTTGCCGGGCGCAAGCCTGTGGGAGCTGGCGGGGCGTTTTGGCTTCGACTATCGCAACTATGGCGAAGGACGCGAGCGTCCCAGCGAAGCGCTGCGCGCCTTCGGTTCCATGCGGATTCGCGACACCAATCGGGTCGCCGCTTTTGTCCAGGAATTGCAGAATGCGGAGAAGACGGGCGATTGGCCGGCGCTGCTCGTCATGGCTCTTCCGGGCGATCACACGCAAGGGCTGCTGCCGGGCTCGTATTCGCCGGCCGCCATGGTGGCCAACAACGATCTCGCCTTGGGGCAACTGGTTGAAGCGGTTAGCCATTCACGCTTTTGGCGGGAGACGGCGATTTTCGTGGTCGAAGACGACGCCCAAGATGGTCCCGACCATGTTGATGCGCATAGAACGGTCGCGCTGGCAATTTCACCCTATATCAAACGCCATTTTGTGGATCACACGCAATATACGCAGGTATCGCTGGTCCGAACCATCGAACTTATCTTGGGTTTACCGATTCTGACCCAATTCGACGAGGCGGCCACTCCGCTAGAAAACGATTTCACGGGCGAGCCAGATTTCGGCGCCTACACCGCCGTAGTTCCCGCAGCCGATATGGATGCGCGCAATCCAAAGGATGGCAGCGGCGCGGTCGCTTCCCTTCAGCTCGATCTTTCGGATGTCGATCGAGCCGATCCCATCAAGCTGAACGCCATCCTGTGGCACGCGTTGCGTCCAAACGGACCCGTTCCAGCCCCCGTGCATTCGCCGATCGCCATTCTAGCGTCCGGCGACGATGACGCCAGAGCGTCGCGATGAAACTCTAAGCTGTTTGCCATGAGCGCCGGGGCGCACAGAAGCGAGCATGAAGACCCGCGAGTTCGCGACGTGGATGGGGACACAGCGGGCTCCATCCCGAACTCCTTCGATCGAAATTTATCGACGCTGTGTCCCCCTGGCGCTTGGCGTGGGGCACGCTTTCGAGGGTGCCGCTCGACGGCAAACCGCTCGCTCACGCTCTGCTTCCGAACCCCGAACGTCAGTGAGGGGATGCGCGCGGCACTGGCAACGCGGAACTGGCTCAGTGGTCCCCGTACTTCCGCTCGCCCGCCTCCAGCCGCACGGCTAATCGATTTTGCGCCGGCGGCAGCGGGCACGTGGCGTATGGCGTGAACGCGCACGGTGGGTTGTAGGCTTTGTTGAAGTCCAACACCACCGTTCCGTCCCGCGGCATGTCCGAATACAGGAAACGGCCGGCCCCATAGGTCTCCTTGCCGCTGGTCAGATCGCGGAAAATGTAAAATAGTTGACTGTCTTCCAGCACCGGCTCCAGCCGATAATGCTGGCCGCGCAAGTCGAATTCGGCGTAACCGGCGCTGGGTTCTTTCTCTACTTCGCCCAGGATGTTTGGTATGGCGATCAAAGTTGGCTTCTTATAGGAAACAAACTTGGCCACCACGCGGTAGTCCGGATTCACGGGATACCAGTGCAGGCCGGTAAACTCCCGGCGAAACTTACTGCGCTTGTCTTTCAGCCGGATCGCATCGCGCTCCCCGCGATGGATAACAAACATGGTGTAGTCGTCAAAACGAATCAGGCCGGTATCGGGACGCAATTCCCCTGCGGGCGCGTCGATCCGGACGCCGGCCGCGGGTTGAAAAATCGTAGTGGCGCCGTGATGCTGGAACACGCCGATCTTTGCCGGACCGCGCTCCAACCGGATGTCGCTGGAAGCCGCGGAACCGGTCGTATTGTCCCCTTCTTTCAGCCAGAACAGCCCGGCCACCGTCAGCCAGCCGTCATCGGCCTTGAGTGCCGCTTCGCGCCGCTCACGCCACTCCTGAATCGATGTGTCGTAAGAGCCGGCCGCGGCGGCCGCCAGCAGCACAAACGCCACACTGGAAGTCCCCATGCAAGCAGTGTAGCCGAAAAGGGCGTGTACTGAATGGTAGGAAGAGCCGATAGAATTGTAGCCAAGCGCTTGGCTGGCATTCATGAACTTTAATGAACGCTAAACAACTGACCGGCATCGGAAAACCTTTGGCTGTCGTCGAACAGAGTGGGGGACAGCGCATACCCGGTGGTATTTTGGAGTATCGAACGAAATCATGGCGTTTCAAATTCACCCGGTGAAGGAGTTCCTTGTGCGGCCGGCCCTGCCTGCTCCGATCTCCCGGATCGGCGAACTGGCCTACAACCTGCTCTGGAGTTGGGACCACAATACACGCGGCCTCTTCCGCCGCTTAGACCCGGTTCTATGGAAGGCCTGCGGTAACAATCCGATTCTGATGCTCGGCCGCGTCTCGCAGGCCACGCTGGAGCGCTCCGCTGCCGATCCCCGGTATCTTGCTTCCTACCGCCGGGCGTGCGAGAACTTCGACGCCTACTTGAGCCGCGTGGAGCGTCCCTCGGATCAGTTGATTGCCTATTTCTCAATGGAGTACGGCTTGGTCGAGTGCATGCCCATTTATTCCGGCGGCCTGGGAGTCCTGTCCGGGGATCATATGAAGGCGTCCAGCGATGCCGGTCTGCCATTGGTCGGCGTCGGCCTGCTGTATCAAAAGGGCTATTTGCGGCAGTCGCTCAATCCGGACGGCTGGCAGCAGGAACGCAATCCGGTAAACGATTTCTACACCTTACCCGTTCGTCCGCTGCGCGACGAGAAGGGTAACGATGTATTCGTCACGGTTCGGCTGCCGGGCGGCTTGGTGTACATCAAAGTCTGGCACATCGACGTCGGACGGATTAAGCTTTTTCTGCTGGATACCAACGTCCCGGAGAACGAACTGGCGGAGTACCGGGAGATCACCGAACAACTTTATGGCGGAGACAGCCACACCCGTATCCGGCAGGAGATCGTGCTCGGTATCGGAGGTCTCCGTGCGCTGCGGACCTTGGGATACCAACCGACCGCCTATCACATGAACGAAGGGCATTCGGCCTTTCTCGCGATCGAGCGCATGCGCCTGCTCATTGAGCAGGAAAAACTCAGCTTTGAAGAGGCGTTTGAAGCATGCCGCGCCAACAATGTTTTCACCACCCACACCTCGGTGCCTGCCGGGATCGATCTGTTCGACTCCGGCACACTCTACCAGTACTTCGACCTTTATTGCACCGAAAGTGGAATCCCTTTCGAGAAGTTTATGTCGCTCGGCCGGAAGCAGTCTTCCCAGCAACAGGAACCATTCTCCATGGCAATCCTCGCCATCAAAACGTCCGCGTTCCGCAATGCCGTAAGCAGCCTGCACCGCCAGGTTTCCCAGGAAATGTGGCAGGACTTGTGGCCGAAACTTCCGGTTTGGGAGGTTCCCATCACCTCCATCACCAACGGAGTGCATCTGCCCACTTGGCTCAATGGAGACCTCGCCCAGATTTATGACACGTACTTGCAGCCGGACTGGCGCGAGCGCTATCCCGACCCCAAGCTCTGGGACCTGGTGCAGGACATTCCCAATGAGGAGCTTTGGGAAGCACATCGCCGGCGGAAGCGTAACTTGGTTTCGTTTGTCCGGGAACGAGTGGCTGCCAGTGCGCTTGCGCGCAAAGCGTCTTCCGCCGAGCAACGGCGGCTCTCCGAGGTTTTGGATCCCGACACCTTGACCATCGGGTTTGCCCGTCGCTTTGCCACTTATAAGCGGGCCACGCTGTTGTTCGGCGATATCGATCGCTTGAAGCGCTTGCTCACCAATCGCGAGATGCCGGTGCAGATCGTGATTGCCGGTAAGGCTCACCCGAGAGATCTGCCGGGCAAGACCTTGATCCGCGAAATCGTCCAACTTTCCCGAAACCCCGACATTGCGAAACACATCGTTTTTCTGGAGGACTATAGCATCCAGGTCGGCCGTGAGCTGGTGCAGGGTGTTGACCTCTGGCTCAACAACCCGCGCCGTGGAGAAGAGGCTTGCGGCACCAGCGGCATGAAAGCCGGCATCAATGGTGTGCTCAATTTGAGCATCCTCGACGGCTGGTTCGATGAGGCGTACGAGATTTCCGGAGGCTGGGCCATCGGTGACCGTGAACCGTATTCCGAGGACCAGGACGAGATCCACGCCCGCGCCATCTACTCAACCCTCGAAAACGAAATCGTCCCATTGTTTTATGCCGCTCGGGACGAGGGCGTACCGGTCGAATGGGTCCGGCGCATGAAGCAGTCATTGATGCACTTAAGTCCCCAATTCAATTGCCAGCGCATGGTCGGCGAGTATATGTCTCAGTTGTATGAACCGGCTCATCAGGCGCATCTCGACATGTCCGCCGCCGGCTTCAACGCCGCCCGCGATCGCGCCAAGTGGAACGAAGCGGTGCAGGATGTTTGGGATAAAGTGCAGTTCGTCGAGATGGGTCTGGGCGCGGATGGGTCGGTCCTGACTGGTAAGCCGGTTCCTATTCGCGCGGTAGTGGAATTGGCCGGCTTGTCTCCCCAGGATGTGCGGGTAGAGGCTGTGGTTGGCCGTGTCGGCGTGAACGGTAATCTGGAAGAGACCCAGGTGATGACGCTTCCGGCCTTGGACCAGGCTGGGACGGCATACGTCTTTATGAAAGAATTCGTACCGCATCAGACCGGCCGCTTGGGATACTCATTGCGAGTCAGCCCCAATCATTACGACGATCCGCTGACTAGACCCTGCAACTCCCCTCTCAAGTGGGGAGTCGACTAAGATGCGCCCGCAGCGCCTTTTCCGAGCCATCTCCTAGTACCTTGGTTACTTTTCTTAGGGCCCGTATGGTTCTGTAACCGAACGCTAGCAAAGAAATAATTGGATTTTGTCCGCATTTCGTGGTACATAGTGTTTTAGGCGTAAGCGGGATACGAACTTCCGTTCCCCATGAAGTGTCCCGCGCATCCACCTAGCCGTTCCTAATTGATCATCACGTATCGTCGCTCAAACCGGCTGTGGAAGCCGGACCGCTAACTTCCAGGAGTCAACCTTCTCAATGGACGAAGACCGTAAATACCGGCAACGGGGCTACATGGATACCGGCCGCGATTCCGGCGCACTCCGCCGCGAAGACCACTCCAAGCCCAATGGCCCGCGTCCCCCTCTGGACGTCACCGGGCCTCGCCTGCCGCGGCTGCTGCAAAACGTTGTGGCTGCAAGATGCTTTAACTGTTCCACGGCCCTGCCACAGGACATCGACTGGAAAACGGGTGTGTGTCCCAAGTGCGGCGCCTCGGTGCATTGTTGCAAACAGTGCGCGCACTTTGAACCCTCCACGCGCTTTCAGTGTCTCAAGCCGGTCCCGGTCCGGATTCCCATCAAGGACCAGCGCAACGACTGCGAACTGTTCAAGCAGCGGGTGACCGTGGCCCGCGATTCAGCCCCGGCGAATAACCACACTTCGGCCGGGCCCGCGCCGCGGACGCCAACCGACGCCCGTGCCGCCTTCGACAATCTTTTCAAAAAGTAACCCGATCCACCCTTCGTAGCCCCGAACGTAAGTGAGGGGATCGCCGCGTGTACCCGGCGCGGATGGGTACACAGCGGGCTCTAGTCCGAACTCCCTCGATCAAATTAATGGTAGCTGTGTCCCCCTGGCGCCTGACCGCTAGCGACCGGTAGCTCACGCCAGAAAAAAGTCGAAGGACTCCGCGAGATATCTCTTGAGATCGGCCCGCTGCACCACCGCATCGAGAAATCCGTGCTGCAAGAGAAATTCACTGCGCTGAAACCCTTCCGGAAGTTTCTGGCGGATGGTCTGCTCGATCACGCGCGGTCCGGCAAAACCGATCAGCGCGCCCGGCTCGGCGATATTCAAGTCACCGAGCATCGCGAAACTTGCCGTCACTCCGCCGGTGGTCGGATCGGTCATTACGCTGATGAACGGTATCTTGGCTTCGTCCAGGCGCATCAGCGCCGCGGAGATTTTTGCCAGTTGCATCAGGCTAATCGCCCCTTCCTGCATGCGCGCTCCGCCGGAAGCCGAGACGATCACCAGCGGAACGCGGTCGTGCGCGGAGCGTTCAATCGCGCGAGTGATCTTCTCGCCCACCACCGAACCCATGCTGCCGCCAATGAACTTCAGCTCGAGCGCGCAGATGTGCACCCGGCGGCCATTGAGCGCGCCTGCGGCCGAGATCACCGCGTCATTCATCGACGTCGATTCTTTCATCAGCGCCAAACGTTCTTTGTAGGTTTTGGAATCGACAAATTCCAAAGGATCGTTGGACGCCAAATTGACATCGAACTCTTCGAACTTGCCCTCGTCGAAGAGCAGATCGAGTCTCGACCGGGCGTCCAGCCGGAAATGAAATCCGCACTTGGGACAGACCTGCAGATTCTCATCGAGCGCCTTTTTCCAAACGATCTGGCCGCAACTATCGCACTTCAGCCAAAGCCCCTCCGTGCGGACGTGTCGC
>DATFZA010000475.1:0-4305 GCA_035314765.1 Bryobacteraceae bacterium | reverse complement strand
TTAACCTGTTTTGCATCGGCGGGTCGCACGGGAGGAAAATGAAAGCCTGCGGGTTCGCGATGCGGAAGGGAACACAGCGGGCCCCAGGCCGATCTCCCTCAATCAAATTTGCCGTAGCTGTGTCCCCTGGGCGCCCGGAATGATGGCAGGTTTCGAGAGGGGCGGTTCTTCAACCCCCGCAACGGCCGATCGGTAATGATCGGTAATCCGCCCACCCTAGAAAAGCGGATGCCGGAACAGATGGTTAACCAGAAACGCGCTGGTAAACGCCAGCGCGGACATATAGCAGAATTGCGCGGCCGGCCACTTCCAACCACCCGTCTCGCGGCGCACTACTGCTACCGTTGACATACACTGCATGGCAAAGGCGTAAAACACCAGCAGAGCCAGCGCGGCGGCGGGAGTCAGCTCGTTTCGCAAAGCTTTCTGCAAGCCTTCCGTTTGCGTTTCGCCCTCCATGCCATAAATGGACCCGAGCGTGCCCACGATCACCTCCCGCGCCGCTAGCGAAGTGATGAGCCCAATGCCGATCTTCCAGTTGAAGCCCAGCGGTTTGATCACTGGCTCAACGCTGTGGCCGAGCATCCCGGCAAAACTGGTCTCAATGGACGGAACCTGACCGCTGTGCAAAGGCAGATGGGCTGCAACCCAAAGCACCACCGCCACGGCCAGAATCACGGTCCCGGCCCGACGCAAGAAAACGCGTGAGCGGTCCACCAGCCGCAGCCCGAGCGAGCGGAGGGTGGGCCAGCGATACGGCGGCATCTCGAGCATGAAGGGAGCGCGGTCGCTCTTCAGTATGGACGATTTCAGCACCCGCGCCGTAAGCACCGCGGCGACAAAACCCAGGACATACAAGCCCAGGAGCGCGGCCGCTTGCGAGCCCAGAAAAGGACCTAACAGCGGGCGTTCTTTCAAAAAGGCCGCGATGATCAAGGTATAGATCGGAAGGCGCGCCGAGCAAGTCATCAACGGCGCGATCATGATGGTGGCGATACGGTCGCGCTTGTTCTCGATGGTGCGGGTGGCCATGATGGCCGGCACCGCGCACGCATAAGCGGAGAGCAAGGGTATAAACGATTTTCCCTGCAACCCGATCCGTGCCATGGTGCGGTCGGCGATCAGGGCCGCCCGCGCCAGGTAGCCGGAGTCCTCGAGAATCCCGATAAACAGGAACAGCAGCAGGATCTGCGGCAGAAACGTCACCACTGAGCCGACACCGGTCCAAACGCCATCGACCACGAACGACCGGAAAAGTGGCGAAGGAATCAGGCCGCCAATCGCTTGGCCGGACCACTGCACAAACGCCGACACTTGGTCCATGATCGGGCGGGCGCCGGTGAATATCGTTTGAAATACCGCTACCACCACAGCCGCGAATATCAAGGGCCCGGCGAAGGAGTGCAGGAAGATCGCGTCCAGCCGGCGCGTCCACAGCGGCGGCTCTGGAGCCCGATAGTGGGATTCGCAACCCACCTGCTGAGCCCATTGGCGGCGGCACGGGACGTCTTGAATCACCGGAAGTTGGATCAGCGGTTCGGAAACAGAACCGCGGCCGGAAGCGGTGCCTTCGAGAAATTGAAACACTTTTTCCACGCCCACGCCGCGCGAGGCGCTGATGAGAGCCACCGGCGCTCCCAGTTGGTGCGCTAACTCGGCGACATCGATCTTGCCGCCGCGGCGTTCCAGATCGTCCGCCATATTCAGAATGATCAGCGTAGGCAGCTTCAAGCTAAGAATGGGCGCTGCCAGTGCGAGATGGCGGCCGAGATTGGTGCAATCGAGAATCAGCAGGACCGCATCCGGCTTGGGAACGCCAGTCATGACGCCGCTCAGTACGTCGGCCGAAACCTGCTCGTCTTCCGAGCGCGGATTGAGACTATAAATCCCCGGAAGATCGACCAGAACAACTTCGCGCGGACCCTTGGTCTTGGCTTTGCCGATGTGGTGTTCCACCGTCACGCCCGGAAAATTGGCCACCTTTTGCCGCAGTCCAGTCAGCCGGTTAAAGAGAGTTGATTTGCCCGCGTTCGGCGGCCCAATAATGGCTACTACATGGGGTCTGCCAGATGACTTTGGGAAGACGCCGCTCGAGCATCCCTGGCATTCGTGACAAGCACCCACCTAGATCGCACCCACCTGTATCAGGCCCTTTCGGCGGATTTTACCAGAGAAACCCACATCCGCGATGCCGTTTCGCGGCGCAAGGCGACTTCCGAGCCATCTACCCGATAAACCCGAGGTTCGCCGCCCGGAGCGCTCCCCGCTGGAACGATCGAGTGTCCGGGAAGAAAGCCTAGTTCCATCAGGCGCAAAGCAATGTCATCGGGCAAGTCCAGGCGGTCCAGTTTTGCCTGGTCGCCAAGCGGCAGTTGATCTAAAGTTATGTGCTCAGGTTCAGGCCGGCCCCGCCGCTTCTTGACACTCAGTTGCACTCTACGGATAGTATGACCGGTGCCTGGAAAAGAAGTCAATAGCAAACAGGACTGAAACGATCTTATATCTAGAGAAACTTCACTCAGCAGTTGCTCAGAAGAATACTTGACAATGTTCTGCTAATATTTTATGATCAGATTGTAAGTAGATTACTGGAGGTTCAAACCCTATATGCCAATCGTAAAGTACAACCCGTTTGCCGAACTCGACGACCTGCCTGGAGTCCGTCTGTTCCAAGACACCCTGAATCGCTTCCTGAGCGAACCAAACACCGCCCGTCCGTGGTCTCCCCCAGTGGATATCTATGAGACGGACAATGAGTTAGTTGTCAAGGCCGATTTGCCGGATGTCACCTTGAACGACATCGACATCCAAATGGAGAACGGAACTCTCACGCTCAAAGGCGAGCGCAAGTTCGAGAAAGACCAGAACAGCAAAGGCTTCCACCGCATTGAGCGAAGCTATGGCTCGTTTGTGCGCCTGTTCGCGGTTCCCGAAACAGTGGACAGCGAAAATGTTCGCGCAGCTTACAACAATGGCGTGCTGACGATCACCCTGCCGAAGAAAGAGATCGCGAAGCCAAAAGCGATCAAAGTGCAAATCAACAACAACTAAGAACTGTTGAGACCTGTGCATGGCGCAAGAAGGGGCTCGGTGTAGAGCCCCTTCTGGCGTTTGGGCAAATATTGTTGTCTTGATGGTAAATTGTGGGGCGATCCCCCTGGATCGCGGCCGACGCCCCCGTCGGCCTCTTAGACCTGTCCGCGACGGTTCCCGCTAGCGCCGTTTCGCCGCGACCAACTCGTCAATCTGCACCAGTTCCGTAGGATAATCGCCGGTGTAGCACGCGTAGCAATATTGCCGCTTGTCATCCCCCACAGCTTTCCGTAGATCTTCCAGCGACAAGTAAGCCAGTGAATCCGCATCCACAAATGTCCGGATTTCTTCCAGGCTCTGGTTGGCCGCGATCAACTCCCCTTCCGACGGCGTATCCACACCGTAGTAGCAGGGCGAAATGGTCGGCGGGCAGGAAATCCTGAAGTGCACCTCCCGCGCCCCGGCATTGCGTACCATACGGACGATCTTCCGGCTGGTGGTTCCCCGGACAATGGAATCGTCCACCAGGATCACGCGCTTGCCCTCAAGCAAGTGCCGGATCGGGTTCAGCTTCAACTTTACGCCGAAATCCCTGATCGCCTGCGACGGTTCAATGAAGGTGCGGCCAACATAATGATTGCGGATCAGTGCCTGACGGAACGGAATGCCGCTTTCGGCCGCATAACCAATAGCCGCGGCCACGCCCGAATCGGGCACCGGAACCACCACGTCGGCGTCGACGTGAGATTTCTGCGCCAGCAGGCGGCCCAGGTTTTCGCGCGATTGCTGCACTGGCCGGCCGAAGACCAGGGAATCCGGACGCGCAAAATAGACGTGCTCGAACACGCACTGCGCCAACGGCTGCTCCGGCGCGTATCTTTCCCGAGTCAAGCCCCCGAGGCCCTGGGTCAAGCCCCCGAGGCCGCGAGTCAGCCCTTCGGGACCCACGCTAACCATCTCTCCTGGTTGCACGTCGTTCAGATACGTGGCGTCGATCAGGTCGAAGGCGCATGTCTCAGACGCGAAAATGTAGGACGTGCGGCCACCGGAAAGTTTCATCTGGCCGAACGCCAGGGGCCGGAATCCATGCGGATCGCGAGCCACGATGATGCGGTCGTTAGCCAGGAACACCAGCGAAAACGCTCCTTCCAACTGCAGCAAGGCTTCACGCAGGGCGTCCGTGAGTTCCCGTTCGCGAGAGCGGGCGACCAGATGCAGAATCACCTCGGTATCGCTGGACGCCTGAAAAATCGAGCCCTCCCGCTCCAAATC
>DATFZA010000474.1:0-12720 GCA_035314765.1 Bryobacteraceae bacterium | reverse complement strand
TCTCGCGAGGCCGAGGCCCGGCGCGGCATTTCCGTGGGCCTGCTGCTGGAACGGCTCCAGCGCCAGGGTGGTTTGCGCCAGGGGACAATCCTGCGATAACTGAAAGCGAAGGATTTCGAACAGGTGTCCGGAATGTCCCCGTCTGCTCGGTGTGGTGCTTGATCGCTGTCCGTCCGTTCGGTTTGCATCGGGGAATTGTGAGGCCCCGCGAATGTTGCCAAGGCTATCGCTTGAGCCTGAGAAACTCATCGTATATGTCAGCCAGGCTGTTGGCGGCCGCCGCGAGAGAGAATTTCTCCTGGATGCGGCGCGTGCCTTTGTCCGCTAGCCGCTGTCTGAGGCCGGCGTCGTTGATCAAGACTTGAACTCGCTCGGCCAACTCGCTTGCGTTGGCTTTTTCAAAGAGCAACCCGGTTTCGCCGTCGATCACCAATTCCGGATTGCCGCCCACGCGTGAGGCGACCACGCAGCAGCCGCAGGACATGGCTTCCATGATTGAGTTGGAAAGCGCCTCCGACAAGGACGGCAGCACGAAGATGTCGATCGCATGCAACCACGGTGTTACGTCGGCCGTAGAGGGTTGGAAGTTGCATTGGCCGCTCACGCCGAGTCTGGCGGCGAGATCATTGAGTATTTCGCTCATCGGCCCGCTACCGACGATTAGCAGGCGCGCATCCGGATGCGACGCGGCAATTTTTGCGAACGCTTCGACCAGCGTGGTGAGGCCTTTTTCGGGGCGCAGCACCGCGACGACGCCGATCACTACGGAAGCGGCGGCCAGTTCCGACGGACGCCGGCGCGGCGAGGGTTGAAACCGTTCCAGATCGATGCCGTTGTAGCAGAGGCGAATCTTGCGGGGCGGAACGCCCTCGTCTTCGATCAGGTGCCGGCGAATGGCTTCGCAGTTGACGACCACTCCGTCGGCGAGGCGATCGGTAATGCGCAGCAGGCTGCGCATGGCGCGCGTGCGGATTTCCCGATGAGAGCGCTGCGAGGTGAGCATCACCTGAGTGCGATAAAAGCGGGCCACCGGCGCGGCGAAAACGTTCAGCGGCCAATCGAAAGTGTGAACGATTCGGATGCCGCGATCGCGAATATATTGGCCGAGCTGCCGGGCGCCAGCGAGTGCGCCGGGCGAGCGAAACGAGCGCACCGGCAGCACGAGAATGGGCACACCCGCGGCTCGCATTTCAGCGGTACGAGTGCCCTCGACAAAACATCCCACGTGCGGCGTAAAGCGAGCGCGATCCAGGCCCTTAGCCATTTCGGTGAGTTGGCGTTCACTGCCTCCGTGGCCGAGTTCGCGCGCCATAAGCAGGACAGGCACGGGCTTATCGGGGGCAGCGGGCATGGGCTGCTCGCATAGTAACGCGGCATCTAGCTTTAGCCTGTGCCGCGAATTGAGGCTGTCCGCTCGTAGTTCTAGCCCCGAACGTTTACGGTCGAGGTTAGACGGTGCTGCTTGATCTCGTGGCACAGGTTTCAAGCGAGGACGACCCGCTTCGGCCCGTCACCAGTAGCAGAAACCTTGAGTAGCAGTGCCGTCGAATGTGGGGCAGGATGTCAACCTGCCGCGGTTTGTTTACCCGCGCGGGGCCAATAACGAGTGGCCAACTATGTGGCCGACAACGAATGGGTTTCGGGAGAGCCGGTGCCGATCGTGACGCGGGCATTCGCCCACAACCTACTTAGTAAGCGAAGACTTCGGTAGGCTGGCGCGCTTCCGCCACTACCAGGCGCGTGAACAGGCGGCCATCGAGTGCATCGCCCGCATTGGCGCGCACGATTTCGGGATGATTGTTGTGCTCGCTCAGGTGTCCCAGCACCAGAGTGGTGGTGCCCACGTCCAGGTCCTGGCGAATGAAGTCGCACACCAGGTCATTGGACAAGTGCCCTTTGCGGCCCATCACCCGCTGCTTCACGGACCAGGGATACGGGCCGACTTTGAGCATTTCTAGGTCGTGATTGGCTTCAAGCAACAGCCAGTCGCACCCTCGGACATGCACTTTGACCGACTCCGGCATGTAGCCGAGATCGGTGACCACGCCAATCTTGATTCCTTCCGCCTGGAAACAGAAGCCGACCGGGTCGATAGCGTCATGCGGGATGGTGAAGCTGCGCACCTCGATATCCCCGACGGTGAAATTGGTTCCGGCGCCGAAGCAATCGAGCACCGGCTGATAATCTCCCCAGGCGATACTGCCCGCCGTTAGGCGAGTGAGAAATAGCGGCGTCTCGAAGTGCCGGGCCAGCGCGCCCAGACCCGAGACATGATCGGAATGCTCATGCGTGATCAGGATGGCGTCAAGATCGTCGATCGATTCGCCGATGGCGGCCAGGCGCGCCAGCGTGTCGCGCTTGCTGAGGCCCGCGTCAATGAGGAGGCGAGTTTTCTCGGTACGAATGAAGGTACAGTTGCCGGAGCTGCTGCTGGCGAGAACGCAAACCTTGAGCATGTCTACTTTAGGCTACAACAAAAACGAACGGAAATGTTCTACTTCGATCAATCTCAACTACATTCGCTCGATCAAGGTCGCATTGGCCATGCCGCCGCCTTCGCACATGGTTTGCAGACCGTAACGCAAGCCGGTGCGCTGCAACTCATGGACCAGCGTGCTCATCAACCTTGCACCGCTTGCGCCAAGGGGATGGCCCAAAGCCACCGCGCCGCCATTGACGTTCACTTTAGACATATCGGCATCGAGTTCGCGTTTCCAGGCTAAAGGTACCGTGGCGAAGGCTTCATTGATCTCGGTGCGGTCGATATCGCTCATTTTCAGCCCTGCGCGGTCGAGAATCTTTTGGGTCGCGGGGATGGGCGCCGACAGCATCATCACCGGATCGGCGCCGGCCAAAGCGAATCCGGCAAAGCGCGCCAGGGGACGCAGGTTCAACCGTTGGGCGGTCTTGAGGTCCATCACCAGAATGGCGGCCGCGCCATCGCTGATCTGCGAAGCGTTGCCGGCATGGACCACGCCATCGGGTTTGAAAGCCGGTTTGAGCGTACCAATTTTGGCCAGCGTGGTTTCCTTGCGGATTCCCTCGTCTTTATTCACGAAGATGGTTCCCGTCTCGGTCTGCACCGGCACTGGCGTGATCTCATTGCAGAAGCGGCCTTCTTCCGTGGCCCGGGCGGCGCGCTGGTGGCTCTCGTAGCTGAACTCGTCGAGTTCCTGCCGGGAGATGTTCCACTTTTCAGCCATCATCTCCGCGCCGATACCCTGGTGGAAGACGACATTGTTGTAACGATCGAGCATGAGCGGACCAAACGGCTTCCCAGGCCCGGAGGCGGCGCTCGATCCCATGGGAACGCGCGTCATCGCTTCCACGCCGCAGCCGATGGCGATATCGTAAGCGCCCGACATCACGCCCTGCGCGGCGAAGTGGACCGCTTGCTGGCTGGAGCCGCATTGGCGGTCGACCGTCGTACCTGGCACCGATTCGGGAAAACCGGCGGCCAGAACCGCATTGCGACCGACATTGGCCGCTTGCTCGCCCACCTGCATAACGCAGCCGGCGATCACGTCGTCGATCTCGGCGGGATCGAGATGATTTCTCTGGACCAGAGCTTTTAGGGTGTGCGCCAGTAAGTCCACCGGGTGCCAGCCCTTGAGCATCCCATCGCGCTTACCAACAGGGGTACGAATCGCATCAACAATGACTGCTTCACGCATGTTTAGCATAATAGCAAGCCGGGCGCCGTCGCGATACGCAGACGGGCGGTAGTTCTGGGCAAGACAGCACGACAGTCAAAGCTTAGGAAAAAGCTGAAACGGAGCCCTGCGCGAGTTTAGCTTCGAACGTCGTTTTGCACAGGGCAAGTGATACAAAACATTGTGTGGCAAAAATGCTTTGATCGATTTTTTCACACCTTCTCGTGAGGGGATTGGCCCTCATTCCCCTCGCTTGACGTTCGGGGCTAGACGGAAGGTGCGGCTTAAGCAGGTGGCCGGGGCCGATTAATAATCGGCCGCCGGTTGTCAACAGTTGATAACCTGTCGCCATGAGCCTGCGGCCCACAAAAGTGTGATGAAAACGCGGCTTGGGGCGTTCGTTTTTTTTCTTGCACTTCCGTGGCGTTTTCGACCGCGCCCCACAACTCTAAACACTCAGCACGGGACAGGGCGCTTGCCGGATGATCCCGTAGGCATGAGTTCGCAAGCGGCCGAGTTTCTCGTGCATGGCGCCGCGCCCAATCACCACCAGATCCGCCGCATGCCTTCGCGCTTCTTCTGCGACCGTCTCCGCCACATGACCCGCCGTCACGCACAAGGGCGCATCGATGCCCGCCGAAGCTTCCAAGCCCTCGATCACCAGATGCGCTCCCTTGCGCAAGGATTCTTCAAACTCCCGGTCCATTTGACGAGTGGGAATCCCTTGCATCGCCGGAATGGCATGCACCAGCCGGAGCGTCGCACCGGATTCCTTAGCCAAATCGCCTGCCCGGCTCATCAGGGCCTCACAGTTCGGCGTGCCATCAACGGCGCACAAGATATTGCGCCACGCGACATGGTCGCGGCAGGGCGCTTGCTCGACGTGAGCCGCAGTCCAGACGGGGCACTTGGCATCGTGCAAAACCTTCGCTGTCACTGAGCCTAACAACAGGCTCCGGAACCTTCCGTAGCCGTGGGTCGGCATCATGATCAGGTCGACACCGTTCTCGTGAGCGTAGCCGGTGATGCTTTCGGCTGGATCGCCGAGTTCAGCCACTCGTTCCACGCGCAGGCCGGGGAATTTTGCGGTGAGCGACCCCTCCAGCCGCTGCTTCAGCTCTTGCAATAACTCTCCCAGGTCGATAGAGACCATGGCTCCCGGCTCGCCCATGGCGGCGTAGAAGTAAGGCTGCGCGATGCTGAGCAGAGTGACCCTGGCTCCATAGCGGTTCGCGACGAACTCGACGAACGGGACCGCGCTGCAGCAGCGCTCTGAGAAATCGATGGGAAATAAGATGTGTTGTATACCCGGCATGACATTCGCCTCCTGATTTAGACGAGCAATCCTTGCGCCAGCACGCAGCGCCTGTACGAACTCGCGTTTTTCCGCGTCCGCCTGCGCCATCTCACGCAGTCCATATTACCTACGCGCCAAGTGACTCAAGCCGGCGCCGAATTCGAGACTGGTTACAGTCGCGCTAAGATGAACAGGGTCTATCTTTTTCTATGATTCCTACCCATTCCGGGAAGTTTCTGAGCGGCTTGCTCGAAACATCGCGGTTCGGAGTCTTCGCTTTGGACTCGAACGGCCGGGTGCAGGTCTGGAATCGCGGCGCCGAACGCATCCTCGGGTGGAAAGAGGAGGAGGTGCTTGGCCACCCCTCCCCGATGGCCCTGCAATTGCAGCAACTCCCTTCAAGCCAATTCGAGATCAGCCTTGCCCGAAAGGATGGCCAAGTGGTCGATGTCGAAGTGTGGGCTGAAGAGTGGAGGGACGCCGCTGCCAGTGAGCTGGGCGCAATCGCGATCATTACAGAAGTTGGCCAAAATCGCGCGGTGGAGCGGAAGCTCGCCAACGTGGAGCAGGAGCTACACGACGTGATCGTACAGGAAAAGGAAACCCGCGCCCAGATGCGAATTGAGCGTCGTTTTCGTGAACTGCTCGAGGCCGCTCCCGACTCCATTATTCAAGTGGATGGGGACGGCCGGATTGTTCTCCTCAACCTGGTCGCTGAAAAATCGTTCGGCTATAGCCGCGAGGAGTTGCTGGGGCAGCCCGTCGAAGTCCTGGTTCCGGACGCATTAAAGACTAGCCACATCCAACATCGGGCGAACTACCGGGATCATCCCGTCACGCGCCCCATGGGGAGTGGCCTCGCCTTGCGCGGGCTGCGCAAAGACGGGTCTTTCTTCCCAGTCGAAATCAGTTTGAGCACGGTGAAGTCGGAGGACGGTTTCCGCGTTACCGCGGTGATTCGCGACATCAGCGAGCGGCAGCAGGCCGAAGACCGGTTCCGGGAGATGCAGCAAGCCTACACGCGCGAACTGGAATCCCGGAATCGCGAAGTGGAGCGAGCCAACCAGCTCAAGACTGAATTTCTGGCCAGCATGAGCCACGAGTTGCGCACGCCTCTGCATACCGTTATCGGCTTCGCCGAATTGCTGGCGGAGGAACTCGAAGGACCGCTCAATGAGAAGCAGCAGCGCTTTGTCGATCATATTCATAAGGACTCGCTCCACTTGCTGGAGCTGATCAACGACATTCTCGATATCAGCAAGATCGAATCCGGGCGGCTGGAGTTGCGGCGCGAGGTGTTCGACATGGCGACCGCTTTGGAGGAGACTTTGTCCACCATCCGGCCTCAGGCGAAGGCAAAGTCGATCGAGCTTCAAACTCACATGTCCATCCCTGGCGCGATTTTCGCGGACCGCCTCCGCATCAAGCAGATTCTCTTCAATTTGTTAAGCAACGCGCTGAAGTTCACGCCCGAAGGCGGAAGAGTTCGGGTGGAAGGCGCGCAAAACGACGGATTCATCGAAATCTCGGTCACGGACACCGGGATCGGGATCCCCAAAGAGCAGCACGAAGCGGTGTTCGACAAGTTCTATCAAGTGGGCGCGACCACCAAAGGCGTGCGCGAGGGCACCGGGCTCGGGCTGGCGATCAGCAAGGCGCTGGTCGAGGAACATGGCGGCCGGATCCGGCTGGAGAGCGAGCCGGGCAAGGGTAGCCGCTTCGCGTTTACCATCGCGTTGGAGAACGAATACGAAAGAATATGAAGAAGGTCCTGGTCGCGGATGACGAGGCCAAGAGCCGCGAGCTGGTCCGCACCGTTCTCGAAAAAAGCGGCTACGAAATTATCGAAGCCGCCGACGGGTTTGAGGCGCTGCGGAATGCGCGAGAACAGAAACCCGACCTGCTGATTCTCGATCTCCATATGCCGGGGTTGGACGGTTTCAGCGTGGTCGAGGAATTCCGGAGCGATCCGGAATTTGCCGTGACGCCGGTCATGGCGCTCACCGCAAGCGCCATGCATGGAGACCGCGAACGGGCCCTCGCGGCCGGATTTACCTCGTACATTTCTAAACCGATCAGCCTGAGTATTCTGCGCAGCGAAGTGGAACGATTATTGACGTTAGGAACTCTCATGCCAGCCACCAGTCCGGCGATTTCGCTTTTGATCATCGACGACAACACCAAGAGCCTGGAACTGCTATCGAGCGCTCTGGCCCAACCGGATCTCCTGATACTGACCGCGTCCGATCCCGAACAAGGGCTGGACTTGGTGTACAACAAGCATCCGCAAATCGTGCTGACCGACCTGGTTATGCCCCACATGACCGGCATAGAGGTTCTGGAGCGCATCATGGAGTTCGACCCGTCCACCGAAGTGATCCTGATGACCGCGCACTACACCACGGAAACGGCGGTCGAGGCGATTAAGAAAGGCGCCAGCGACTACTTGAACAAACCGATATCGCTGGGCGCTTTGCGGGCGCGGGTAGGCCGGCTGGTAGCCGAAGCGCGCAAACAACACCGTTCCCTGCAACTTGAGGGAGAACTGCTCGCCACCTCGGAGTTCGAAGGAATCGTGGGCCGCAGCCCGGTGATGTGCGAGATGTTGCCGCGCATCCGGCGCATCGCGCCCCACTTCCGCACGGTGCTCATTACCGGCGATACCGGAACCGGCAAGGACCTGGTGGCGCGCGCGCTGCATCGTCTGAGTCCCGTATCGGCTGGGCGCTACGTCGTACTAAATTGTTCGGCGGTAGTGGAGACGCTGTTTGAAAGCGAACTTTTTGGCCACGTGAAAGGAGCGTTCACCGGCGCCACCAGCGACAAGGCGGGATTGTTCGAGCATGCCCACGGCGGCACGCTTTTTCTGGATGAAATCGGCGATATGCCGCTCTCCACCCAGGCCAAGCTCTTGCGCGCCTTGCAGAACCAGGAAGTGCAGCGCGTCGGCTCGCTCTCCATGCGCAAGGTGGATGTCCGCGTGATCGCCGCCACCAATCAGAACCTGCGCGCCGCGGTGGCCGAGAAGCGCTTCCGGGAAGATCTCTACTATCGCCTTTCGATGGTGGAGGTCCAAGTCCCCAGATTGATCGACCGCAAGGAAGACCTGGCCCTGTTGGAGCGTTACTTCGTCGACCGGTTTGCGAGCCAGTACAAGAAACAGATACGCGGCCTGACGCACCGCGCGCAAGTGCGGCTTTCTTTGCACAACTGGCCGGGCAACGTGAGGGAGCTGGAGAACGTTTTGGGCCATGCGTGCATGATGGCGCTGGGTGACACCATCGATGTGCAGGATCTCCCGGCGTATATGCGCTCTCCGTCCGCGCACGAAGAGCCGCGGCCGGCCCTCCCCTCCGACCCCGAAGTGGGCGCGCTGGCCGAGCAGGAACGTCTGTTGATTATCCGCGCCTTGGAAACTTCCAACGGCAATCAGTCGCAAGCGGCGCGCATCTTGCGCATTGGGCGCGACGCGCTGCGGTACAAGTTGAAAAAGCACAACCTGGAATCCAATTTGGCGCCGCAGCGCAGCGCGACGGGGGAGTAATCGGCTCGGCCGAGCAATGCTTTGACCGGGTATAGCCGCAACAGTCTGTATCGCCACAACGGCGATGGAACTTTCGCGACGTCACACGCGCGGCAGGAGTTTCCGATCCGGGTTGGTCGACTTCCGCTGTGTGGTTCGACTACGACAACGACGGGCTTCTGGACCTGTTTGTGTGCAACTTTGTCGAGCTCACGGCCGCGACACCCAGTCTTTGTGGGCTGAATCCGCTGCAAAAGCCTTTCTATTGCACGCCACGGGTGTTTCGCCCTCGCGCGAGCGTTCTGTATCACAACCAGATTTCGCTTACCCCGCCGGCCACAATTTCGCGCCCCCGTGTGACTTGGTGCGAAGCCGCCGGCCTGGTCTTGCCTCGGCGATAACAACTGAACCGCGACCGTCAGGGACCGGCAAGCAAGGCGTGATGTCAGGGAGCGGCCCGGACGTATCGCCCAGGTTGTTTCATTACTCGGGCTTAGAGCGTCATGCGCTCTAATTTTCGGTAGAGCGTTTTGCGCTCGATACCAAGTATCTTGGCCGCCCGGCTCTTGTTACCGCCCGTCGCGGCCAAAACACGCCGGATCTGCTCAGCTTCCGTGTCGGCGAGCGTATCGCTGGCGGTTTCGCGAGGTTCCCCTTGATCGATCGCTTCGCGCACGGCTGCTTCATCAATGCGTCCATGCGGCGCCAGAATCGTCAACCTCTCCATCATGTGCTGCAGTTGGCGCACATTTCCCGGCCAACTGTAGTTTTGCAGAACCGCCAATCCCGACTCGGTCAAGCGTGCGCCTTGCCCATACCGGCTGTTGTATTTCCGCAGGAAATAGTGCGCCAATAGCGGTACGTCGCCACGCCGCTCCACCAATGGCGGCAACATGACCCGCACCACGTTCAGGCGATACCACAAATCCTCACGAAACTTGCCTTCATCCACCAGGCGCTGCAGATCGCGATTGGTGGCCGCGACCACCCGCACATCCACTTTTTTGCCGCGGGAAGCTCCCAGCGGCCGGATTTCCTTCTCCTGTAAGAACCGTAAGAGTTTTAGCTGGAAACCGAGTTCGACATCGCCGATTTCGTCCAGGAAGACCGTGCCGTTGTTAGCCGATTCAAAGACGCCCATCCGGTCCCGGTCGGCGCCGGTGTAGGCTCCGCGCAGGGCGCCAAACAGTTCACTTTCTATCAAAGAAGGCGCGATGGAACCGCAATCCACAGGAACAAATGGCTGCGCTTGACGCAAGCTGTTGCGGTGAATCAGGCGCGCAATCAGCTCTTTCCCGGTTCCGGTCTCGCCCTCAATCAGCACTGAGGCATTGGTGGGCGCCACACGAGAAATCATCTTGTAGATTTCAATCATTCGCGGCGAACTGCCAATCATTTCACTCTCGGGAAGATCGTCTATTTCCGATTCTTTTTCCTGATCGCCGCGATCCGAAAACGACGCTTCCGCGCGCTTCACCGTGTCCAGCATCCGATCCAGTTCAAATGGCTTGGCGAGGTAGTCGAAAGCTCCTCCCTGGGTCGCTTTGACTACTGTCTCGATGCTTCCCCTCCCAGTCATCAGGATCACGGCGCACTGCGGATTGCTCTGCCGGGCCGTCGCTAACACGTCCAGCCCGGTTCGCTCGTCCAAATAAATGTCGGAAATTACGATCGGATAGGTCGCGCCGCGCAACCGCTCCAAGGCCTCGCGGGTGGAGGAAACGGCATCTACGTTGTACCCTTCCAATTCCAGAAAGGTGGTGATGGTACTTCGGACGGACGAATCGTCTTCGACTACTAATAAGCGCTGCACGGTACTTCCTATCTATTTCTAACTGCCTTCCCCTCGTTAACGTTCGGGGCCCGCCAATCTAAGCTTGACACACTTCGCAGCACACAGCGGGTTTTATTCCGCAAGTCACACCTTCTGCGTCATAGCGCCGGCAGCACGATCGTGAAGCAGGAACCTTTGCCTACCTCGCTGGTCACTTCCATGGTTCCACCATGAACCTTAACAATCTGCTCGACGATGGACAAGCCGATGCCCGACCCGGTCTCGCCCGATGCCTCCGCGCGCTTGGTCCGATAGAACTTTTGGAAAATACTCTTCAGCTCCTTCGAATCGACTCCAATTCCCTGATCCTTTACGGAAATTCGCAGTTCGCCGCCCCGGGCCTCCGACAGCACCGTGATCTCGGTCTGGGCTGGACTGTATTTCACCGCGTTGGTCAGCAAATTGTACACGGCATATTCCATCAGCTCCCGGTCGCCGTTCAATTCGCCTTTCAAATGGTCCGCGACATGCACCTGAATTTCCTTACGTTCCGCCTGCGCCCGCACTCTGCCGACGCAGGTCTCGATAACTTCTTCGGCGGCAAACGGCTCCTTCTTCAGCCCGATGTGTCCTTCCGAGAGCCGCTCCACATCCAGAAAAGTCTGGATCATGCGGGCCAGCCGTTTGGATTCGGAGTTAATCATCTCGGCAAGCTGCGTGCGCTTTTCCTCACTCAAGTTATAACGGCCCATCAGTTCGCTGGAGCCTTGAATGGCGGTTAGAGGGGAGCGCATTTCATGCGTGACCCACTGAAAAGCCTGCCGGTAGCGCGTTCGTTCCGCTTCCGATTGCTGAAGCTGGCCGCGCACGAATAGAAGCTGATAGGCGGCCGCGCCCACGAGCCCGAGCCACACGGTGCTGAGCGGCCCAAAGTAGGGAAACACGATTCCCTGACGAAAGAACAGAACTGGAGCGGCGTGCACGGCCGCCAGCAACACGAGGCTCGGCAAATAAGCGAGCCAGCCGGAGTTGAAGGCAAAAATCAGTGCGGTTAGCAGCGCGATAGCCAGACAAATTGAGGGCGCGAGCAAAGTGGGCGCATCGACGAGAAAGCGGTTCGCGGCCAGCGTTTCATAGGCATATGCGTGGACTTCCACGCCCGGCATCTCGTCTAGGGGAGTTCGGACGCGGTCACGCGCTCCCGACAAATCGGTTACTCCGATAAACACCACTTTTCCTTTTGCGCGCTCGCTCGATCCAGGGTTGGTGACGAGATCGAGGAGCGAGATCTGGGGAATGTCTCCGCCGAAGATCACGCGCAGCGGACGAAATCCCTTACCGGAGGCCATGAACCGCGCCGGAATGATCTCCTTACCAACCTGTAGATCCTCCGGAGATTCGATGATCGGAACCTTCTGCTGCAACCGGAACGCCTCCAGCGAAAGCGCCCAATGCCGCTCCCGTGCCGTGCGCTTCTCCAGCGGAAGCACCCGCGTGACGCCGTCGAGCGAGTCCTCATCCGAGGTATCGTGTCCCACTGCGTCCGCGCATTCCTGAAATTGGGGAAGTGGGTCGTCCCACTGGCCATTATCTAGATCCGCAATCAGTACCAGATTGGGCGTAGCGCACATAGCCGTGGCCAGGCGTACGTTCTGCGCCGGATCGGCCGGGTCGGTCAGCAGAATATCGACCGCGACGACCGCCGGTTGCGCGGCCTGGAGCTGTTCGAGCGCGGTCGCGACCATGGAGCGATAGCTCCCGACGCCGCCCATGGCTTTGTAGGTCGGCCCGTCTATGGCGACGATCAGCGATTGTGGAGTATGGGGAGCCGGCGGGGTCAACTGCCAAATCCAGTCGTAGACGTAGTTGTCGATGCGTGTGGCGATTGCGGTCCATCCCGCCACGGTGGCGACGAGAAAGCAGGCCAGCGCGATCGGGAAGTAACCGAGTTTGCGGTTATTTTGCCAGAGCTTTCTCAAATTCTCAGACTAGCGCGAAAAGGCATCGCCCATGATCCTCTCGCCTGGCGCGGCGCCGGACATTACATCACGCCGCGCATGTCGGAAGTCTCCGCCGGAAAGTGATTCGTCCCGGCGGACACTACATCACGCCAGAACGGTTTGCCACGAGGACATGCGGAAGTATCCGCAGGAACGCAGATCCTGACCCTTCAGCCCCCGTCTGGCCCCGAACGTCAGTGAGGGGATGGGCGAAGGGTTGTCGCCGATCCCCTCACTTGACGTTCGGGGCTAGACGGGGCTAGACGGTAGCCTACTAGACGGCTGGCGCAGCTGCCAGAGCCGACGAAATGCGGGTAAGCGAATCGATGTGCGGAAATGTCGCTCAGGGGCGCCGTGCTACTGCCACTCGGTCTTCGGCCAGCAGCTTAATGGTTTTTTCGAGTTGCTCGATTCGCCTTGTCAGATCCTCGATCAATTGGCCTTCGGGATCGGGGAGTTTGCCGTGCTCCAGC
>DATFZA010000473.1:0-3244 GCA_035314765.1 Bryobacteraceae bacterium | reverse complement strand
CGGCCTTGACGGACTTCACCTTCATGGTGGCCAAGACCAGCCACATGTTCGTGACCGGGCCGGACGTCATCCGGACCGTGACCCATGAAGACGTCAGCAAAGAAAAGCTGGGCGGGGCGGAAACGCACAACACGATTAGCGGCGTCGCGAATTTCATGGCTGCGGACGACGCTGCCTGCCTGCGCATGATTCGCGAACTGCTGTCCTATCTGCCGTCGAACAATCTCGATGACGCGCCAGTCAAGCCCACCAACGATCCGCCGGATCGCGCCGACCAATCGCTCGATACGATAGTTCCCGCCGAATCGAACCTTCCCTACGACATCAAGGACATTATTCACCGGGTGGTGGACGACGCCATCTTCTTCGAGATTCACGAGCACTGGGCGAAGAACATCGTGGTCGGATACGCCCGCATGGAAGGCCGCACCGTGGGGATTGTGGCCAATCAGCCTGCATTTCTCGCCGGGTGCCTGGATATCAACTCTTCCACCAAGGGGGCGCGCTTTGTTCGCTTTTGCGACGCGTTCAACATTCCTATCCTGACCTTTGAGGACGTGCCGGGTTTCCTTCCGGGCACGGAACAGGAATTCGGCGGAATTATTCGCCATGGCGCCAAGCTGCTGTATGCCTATGCAGAAGCGACCGTCCCGAAAATCACCATCATCACACGCAAAGCCTATGGCGGGGCATACTGCGTGATGGGTTCGAAACATCTCCGCACCGATATCAATCTGGCGTATCCGACGGCCGAGATCGCCGTGATGGGCGCCGACGGCGCGGTGAACATCGTTTACCGGCGCGAGTTGCTGGCCGCCACGGACCAGGAAGCTACTCGCAGGCAGAAGGTCGAGGAATTCAAGGATCGTTTCGCCAATCCCTTTATCGCCGCCGAGCGCGGTTTTATCGACGATGTGATCGAACCTCATGAAACGCGCCCCAAGGTGATCCGTGCGCTGCGGATGCTGCGCAACAAGGTAGACACGGTGCCGAAGAAGAAGCACGGCAACATTCCGCTGTAACGATACTTCTCTTGCGAAACAACCAATTCAACCGATCCCTGACGGTCGCGGCTCGGAAGGCCACGATGCCATCGTGGCTGCCGCCGCCAAAGAGTCCACCCTCGACAGAGGGAGGCGAACCGAGAGCCAGGAGAGCGACGCGTGACCGAGCCGCGACCGTCAGTGAGCGGTCCGGAAGTGGCCGCATTGATGACAGGTCCTAAAGATGGCCTGGCCTCAGCGATCTCCCTGGTTCGAAGTGCCGGCCGCGCCGCAATAATTTACGATGCTCCTCTTGACAATAGTCGTTATAACGAATATTATCGAATTGTGGCTGGCAAGCTAGCTCGGGAGATTCGGCAGACCAAGCCCTTTGCATCGGTGGAAGAGGAAGCCCTGCTTAATCTGTCTCGAACGGCGGAAGCCCTGCATCAAAAGACCAGTGAAGTATTGAAGCCGTTCGACATCTCAGCCACGCAATACAATGTCTTGCGGATCCTGCGGGGCGCGGGCGACGCTGGCCTCCCCTGCTCGCAGATCGGCGAGCGCATGGTAACGGCCGATCCGGACATCACGCGGCTGCTCGACCGGCTCGAAAAGCGCGGCTTGATCGAGCGGGAGCGCAGCACCGAAGACCGGCGGATGGTGATCACGCGGATCGCGCGCCAGGGCCTCGATTTCCTTGCCGGAACCGACACGGCCATCCAACAATCGCTAAAGAAAAACCTCGGCCATCTCGGAAAGGCCAAACTGCAACAACTCATCGACCTGCTGGAAGAACTCCGCGGCGATGAAAATACCTAAGGAGACAACCAAAATGAGCGACGTAAGAACGCTGGACAACCAGCTCAACCAACAGATTCTGGCAGGCGACATTCTTGGCGCATTTGACAAGTTTTATGCCGATGACGTCGTGATGCAGGAGAACACCGCCGATCCCTTCAAAGGAAAGGCCCTGAACCGCGAGCGCGAGCAGAAGTTTGTCGAATCCGTTGAACAATTCCATGGGATGAAACTGCTGGGCAGTGCGGCCGACGGCGACCGCAGCTATTCGGAATGGGAAATGGACGTGACCTTCAAAGGCGGCCCGCGAGTGACCATGTCCCAGGTCGCGGCGCGCCACTGGAAGGACGGCAAGATCGCGTTCGAGCGGTTTTACTACAAGGGTTAACATCTTACAGGAAGCAGCACCGACTTTAGTCTGTGCTGCATGACCCCTGGTCACGCCTCTCGAGGCCGCGGGCGACACTCCGGTCTATTGTTCGAAATCTTTCGTTTCAACCACCAGGCGTGTCCCCTGAACCACCGTCCGCGACGCCGGCTAATGCCGGGCGGCCGCGGCCTTGGGAGCGTACTTGCCCTTAGGCACGCCGAACCTCGCGGCGGTGTCTGGCCGCTTGTTGTTGTTGTATTTCTGGGTGACGTACTTTTTCTTGTAGTTGATCTTGGGTCCCTGATTGCTCTTGGAGAACAGGCCTGCCGAAGCGCCCGGAGCCAACAGAACCGCAAACAGCAAAACGAAGCCAAACCACCTCTTCATGCCCCAAATATCGGCAGCATATGGCTTTCGCCTTAGTGTGCAGCCTTCAAATCGTTGATTTCCGACAGGATTGACGCAGTCAGGGCACGGACCAGCTTCTCCCCTTTCGCTCGCGTCGCCAGCGTCGCGTCGCCATAGACGCCGGAGGCCGAATAGGTGCCGGGTCCCTTGGGATCGCGCGTCAGCGGGCTGGGTCCGGGATGATAATCTTTAACCGCCTTGCTCATGTCCACCGTCTCCGGTGCGATGAACAGCATCATCGAAGTCTCCATTTCGTCCGCATGGGTGCCTCCCTCCTGCTGCCGGACTTCGGCTTCCGCCGCTTTCGAAGCGTTCAGTATGTCCGTGAAGCGTAACGTGATGCCTTCCGCTGCGAGAATTTCGGCGGACGGTTTCAAAGCGCGCAAGGTCGAAACGCCGGTGTTCAGTGCATAGAATTTCTTTGGACCATAATGGGCCAGGCTCCGGCAAATATCCACCATCAAATCGCGCGCCGTTTCCAGCCGCAGCGTGGTCGATCCGGGGTACTCGACAAAGGCCGGATAGTAGTGATAGTTGACGGTGGGCGCCACCACCGCATCCGCGCTTTTCAACACTTCCCGCTTTAGATATTCGGCCATCAGCCAGTCATTTTTCAACTTGAGATGCGGTCCGTGCTCCTTCGATTCCGCACCGATGGGGATCACAACCACCGTAGAAGGCG